>NZ_JAUBTU010000034.1:0-70009 GCF_036705085.1 Microcoleus sp. B6-A1 | reverse complement strand
AACAGGCAAGATGCCTGTTCCACAAAATATAAATTTTCTTGTGGAACAGGCATCTTGCCTGTTGCTGACAATGGTGCAAGATATCAGATGTAACGGATGTCAGGAAGAAGGAAGAGGGAAGAAGCAAGAAGGAAGAGGGAAAATTATTCCCTCTTCCAACTTAAAACTTAAAAATCAAAATTCCAACCTGAAAACTATACCTCACACTACACTCCCAACAAGCTGCTTAGCGACAAGTGCGATATTTGACGTGATAAACTAAACCGCGATGAGCCAAATCGAAAGAGTCAACGGTGGCCATGCCAGCACCACGGGCTGTCATTGCAGCATTTACTCTCATATTTACACTGTCGCCGCAGCGAGACCAAACATTAGCTACAGTGGCTAAGCTATCTCGAACATTGTAGTTAGTTTCGCCGCTGAGATTTCGATTAAAAACTGGGCCGCGGGCTCCAGCGAAAAAGTATTCTGCCCGCAGGTTGCCTGTGGTTTTGGGAGCCACGTAGCCGCGGTAATCAGCATCGTAGATAGAAATTTGGTAGCCTTGAGGTACTTTGATGGGAATGCTCAGATTGCAGCTTTTTCGGCTTTCTGCTGAGACATTTCCCAGGGCTGCAAACTTGTCAAATAGGATGGTCAGTTCTTGACCGTCGGGGCTGACGCTGACGCTGGCGGAGCGATCTGGGCAACCGCTACCCCCATAGCTTGCACCTAAAATTTGAACGGCAGGATTAGCCAAGGCGGGGCCGATAGAAGCAGTCATTAATGCCGTAGCTAGCAATAGTTTTACAAACTTCATGGATGTTCTTCTTAATAAGTTAAGTTGTGTGTTAGGAGCACCCTAAAAAATTGGAACTGAATTTAGGTAATGTGTTTTAAACTTGGATCTGACCGCCTTCATGTGGAAAGATGAAAAGCCAGTCAAGCCAAGCTTATGACCTCATGTGCAGTTCCTCTTCAGTTTTTTCGATTAGTGAGTTAACCGGGAAAATAGGTTTTCTGCTGATACTTTCTAAGATTCGTGTCTCTTCGTGAAAGTTCCGGAAGATTTCGGTGCGAAACTCCGGATCTGTGTTAATGGGCTTGGACGGAGCACGAGACAGCGAGCTAGACCAGTCGGGAGGCTTTTACGCCCGGATCTGCGTTCTTAGGAAGAGGAAACGAGATAATGACATATTTGTGTATTTTCAAACCTCGCATACTTAGTGTCGCGCTGGGCGGATGAAAGGCAATTGTCGGATCGAATTTTATTAGCGCGATATTCGTGTTTTCAATAGGGTTTAATATAAGTAGTCCAGGACGCAGGGGCCGCCTAAACCGTTTTTTTTTTCGTCAAGAATGCCTGGATGACTGATAAGTTAGAATAAAGCCAATTAATTATTCAAAAAAATGAGTGCTAAAGTTACTGTCATCGACCATCCTTTGATACAGCATAAGTTAACTCTCATGCGACAAACTCAAACGAGCACGGCGAAATTTCGCCAACTGCTGAAAGAGATTGGGATGCTGCTAGCCTATGAAGTGACGCGAGATTTGCCGCTAAAATACGAACTAATAGAAACGCCGATCGCAAAAATGAATGCACCGGTGCTGGCTGCAGAAAAGAAAATTGTTATTATTTCGATTATGCGTGCCGGTCAGGGATTGTTAGATAGTATTTTAGAACTGATTCCGTCCGCAAGGGTAGGACATATTGGTTTGTACCGCGATCCGACAACTCGGATGGTGATCGAATATTATTTCAAAGTTCCCCAAGATATCGAACAGCGAGATGTTTTAATTGTCGATCCGATGCTGGCTACTGGTAATTCAGCAGTGGCGGCAGTGGATAGGCTGAAAGAAGTTAATCCGAAGTCTATTAAATTTTTGTGCTTGCTGGCGGCACCGGAGGGAGTGGGGCACTTTCACGAACAACACCCTGACGTGCAGATTTATACGGCGGCAGTTGATGAGTGTTTGGACGAGCATGGCTATATTGTACCGGGATTGGGAGATGCGGGCGATCGGCTTTACGGCACTCTGTGAATTCAATAAAATTATTTTCTGCTGTATATGCCAATACATTCATTTAAAAATAAGTTTACTAACATAAGCATTGGTTTGATAGTGCCATACAATGTAAATTGTAAAATTTTAATGTCAGGGAAAGCCTATATATAACAATGGTTGTAGGGTTTTATTACATTAAATTCGTAAATTGCATAATCTAGATGTATTTACTGCATTTTCTGGTTAAATTCTATGCCTTTAGTGTAATTTCTTGCCAGAATTAGTTATTAAAATAGATGTATGATGCTAACCGTTTGCGATCGACTACTAACATTTTCTTGACGAGGGAAAAAACAATGGAGACTACAGCACAGAAGGAAGCCCCAACTCAGCCTGTTGAGGAAGTGAAAATTCAGAATATCAACAGTTTGGAGTTTGAGCTTTGGGCTAAAGCAGTCAAACGGCAGATGATTGCAGCACTCTCTAAAAAGGGCGCGATTTGAGAGCTCTGGGTTTTTTGTGTGCAACTTGTGTTAATTAATTAAATTAACAAAATTTTTGTCTGCATTGTTGTCCGAGTTACGGGAGGGGCAAGAGAAAGAATTTTCCTTTTTCCGAGTTTTGGACGTACAGGTGGAAGGAAGCCGGGTTTTTTTACGAAAATACTTCTGTTGCAATCGGCAGAAATGGTAAAAAAACCCGGTTTCTTTGTGTCATATCATGTCTGATCCAGTGACCGCGATTAAAAGGGCGGGTTTTTGAGATTGTCATTTATTGGCAGATATTTTTCGTGAACCCGCCCCTACCGTATTATGGGTAATCGACCGGACATAATATCAAGAGTGCCTCCGGGACTGTTCTATCTGCCGAATGCTTTCTGCCAGATTACGATCGCTTGTCAACCGCCGCCAGCAAGCGCAGACTTCCATCTTGAATCTGCACTGCTTTCACCGTTCCTACAGCAACTCTTTGTTGACCGTTAGCCATCGCTACCTCAATCTTAATCTTGGGGTCAGCCTGTAATCCCAGCCGCCCCCAGAGCCACTTGACTTGAGTAGCAGGAAAAGAGCTCACTTCTACATCAGAAAAGGGCGAATTAACCCAGCGGCTACCGTCGTAAAAACTCGCTACCTGCACCTGATACCAAACTTGTTCTCCCGCCAATTTTAACTCATTGTTCGGTTCTGGTTCCAGCCACTCAGCGGGATTGACACTGTTAATTAAAGTAGCAGAACCCATAATTTGACTTTTGTGGTCTTCTAGATTTTCAGCCTGAGAAACTGCTTCCTCAAGTTTGTTGACCAAATTCCGAATTCGACTTCTGGTTTCGCTGTCAGTATCTGATTGCTGGTCGAGCCAATTCATCGCCTCGCGAGTTCCGTCTTGAGAAGCTACAATCAGCGCGCCCCAAGCCTTGACATCGGCGTCAGCGGCATTCACTCTCAAGGCGGCGTCTATGCGGTTCCAGATCCGCCCGCCGTCATTTTTGAGGGTTGTGGCTATTTCGTTACTGTTGCTCGGATCTGCTTCAAATACTTGCAAAGCTTCGGCCCAGCGGCCGTCGATCAATTCTGCGAGAACTTGTTGACCGGGACTGGCCCAAGATGCGATCGCCTGAGCCCGAGTAATCTTAGCGTGAAATTCGATCGTTTCTAGCTGAGCTTGCGCGACAGCGGGCCAATTTTTGCCAGCTTTCCCCTTCGCCACACGCATGACATTTAATGCTGGAGACCACAGCCCGCTTTTCGCCAGTCGCAGCCCATTTTTGTAAGTCTCGTCATTGAAAGCAATTTCTTCTAAAGAAATCGCCGTTAACTGAACGGGGTTCGGCAAAAATTTGCGCGGGCCAATTTGATAAAGGGTAAATTGCGGCTCTAAACCAACTGTTTGGTCGATCGCCAACTGGGGGTTTTCGCCCTTAACAATTTGCTGCCAATTCGGCGCTTGTCCCGCCGCACTCGCCCACTCCAACAGCGGCATTAAATGGTTTTGGCTGGGGTTGTAGCGAACGACTTGTCCGTAGGGAATTTTCCTGTCGCCCCGCTTTAGTTGACCGCTGACATTAAACCAAATGCCCGATGCTGGGGGCTTTCCGTCAAAGCGGCGCAGTTCTGTTAGGGGTAACGACTGATTCGAGGCTTGATTGTCAGATGTAGAGTCAGCTAAAGAAGCAATGACAAAAGATTCCGCAGGGCCTTCTAGATTCACAGAACTTGCTAACTGAAAATACTGCTCTTTATCGGAACTGCGATCGGGAAGCTGCACCCGCTTGTACACCCGAAGTTCGACAATTTGACGGCAAGGATTTTTGCAAACAGTAGAAGCTTTAACAGTTCTTTCTACCATCACCGGCAATAGCAAATCGGAAATAGAATTATCGCGGGATTGATCGACGGGAAGCGACAGGGGTTCTCCGGTTACGAATCCCAATTTGCGGATGCTGGCTTTGATTTGATCGAGAGTTTGGATCGAATCTCTGCTACCTGTAGGCAGGCGCGACCATTCCGGCACAAATTGAGAGATCAACTTGTTGCCATTGGGATCGACGATGAGCTGATAACTCAGCCAAGCGCCGCCTCCCATTAAAGCTGCACAGCCACCCAAGATGCTGAGGGCTGTCAAATTAGCTATCAGTCTTTTCCAGGGATATCTGGCGCGAGTTCGGGGAGTAGGTATTGGACGCTGGGACTCTTGAAGATTTTTGGGGCGTCGGGTTTGGCGCCGCCGTCTTGTCGGAGGAGGAGCAACTTTGGGATTTTCTGGGGGTTTGGCTCGATTTTTTGAGGGGTTAATTTTGTGTTCCATCATGCCATTTTAGAATTTAGATTTTAGAATTTAGAGTTTAAAATTGCAATAGCCGATCGTACTGCCGACCTATGATATCCCAAGTGTATTGGCTTTCAACGAGCGATCGAGCCCTGACAGAGAGCTCCTGTCTTAGCTGCTGATTTTCAAACACACTGGCGATCGCCTCAACATACTCCTGAACTTTGTTCGCCCGCAAGGCCCTGATCAGTTGTGGGCCGCCATCGACGGCTAAACCCTCCAAACCTCGATCGCTAGCAACCACGGGAGTTCCCGCAGCCATCGCCTCCAAAGTTTTATTTTTAATCCCAAAACCAATCCGCATCGGCACCACACAAACAGCAGCTTGATGCAAATATTCTGCCACCCTTTGCACCCGGCCTACTACTTGAATTCCGGGAAGTTCCCCCAAGGCGAGCACTTCCGGGACTGGCGAAGCCCCTACTAAGGTGAGGGTAGCATCGGGATACCGCTGCTGCAAAGGTGGCAGTATTTGCAAACTCAGAAACCGCGCCGCGTCAATATTCGGCAAATTGTTCATTGCGCCTGCAAAAATTAAGGTGTGTCCTCCCGGATCGATCGACCGGTACGGAAATTGAGTTAAATCCACGCCGTTAGGAATTACATCTATGGGAGGTACAAAAAAATCTTGTTTTCCTGGCACTCGAACCGGAGGCGACAGCAATTCTAGGAGTTGCTCTCTGTCGGTGGATGTTGTCGCGACAATGCGGGAGAATTTGGAACAGTAGCGTTTTTCGTAGCGGGCGAGTAGGGGTAAATTTAGTCGATCGCGCAGGGGTTTTTCCGAGGTGCCGGTTGCTAACATTTCCCTGCAAGTTCCCCAAACAGAACTGTGAATGTTTGCCACTGTCAGCAGTTTTTGCCGCCATTCTGGACGCACGTAAATCTCGTTAACGCTGTGTTCGCAGGTGACAGTATCGCATTTGTCTGCTGTTACCAATTCGTCTGCCCAATTCTGCATTGCTTGGGAGTAGCTTGAGAGTACGTTCGGAGGTGTGCCGGACAACAAAAATCGACTGAATCTGTGGAATTTTCCTATTATTTCAGAGAACCCCCCCTCAGTCCCCCCCTTGTTAAGGGGGGGAGGTAAAAATCCTTCCTCAGTCTCCTGGTGGAGTCTTAGCCCCCCCTTAGCAAGGGGGGGTTGGGGGGGTGTCTGCGGATGGGGAAAAACTGCTAATTCTGTGACTTGCTGGCGCAATGTGTCGATTTGTGCATCGGTGACATCGGACGATCGTACTGTGCCGAGAATTACATCATGGCGCCGGCTCAAGTATTGCAATAAATTAAACGTCCTTACCTGAGTTCCTCCGCGACTTGGCGGATAAGGAAAAGTCGAGGAAAGCATCAAAATCTTCATGGGATGTGGAATAAATAAAGTTGCCGCTTGCGCGATAAAATTGATTGATTAAATCTTTTTAACAATCTTCGCACCTATGGACGAATTATCTGTTAAGGCGCTGCTCGAAGACTTGAAAAAGTCCGACGAAATCGTGCGGGATCGGGCAACTGCAGAACTCTGGCGCACTTGGTTTAACCAGAAGGGTGACTATGGGATGCAAATTCTCAGGCGAGCGCAAGTTTCGCTGGATGCAGGCGATGTTCGCCACGCTTTGGATTTGCTGACGAAATTGATTGCGGAAGCGCCGGATTTTGCGGAAGCTTGGAACCGACGCGCCGTACTTCACTATACCCAAGGAAATTATAAAAAGTCGATCGAGGACTGCCAAATCGTCCTCAAACTGAACCCGGTGCATTTTGGGGCGTTGCACGGTCTGGGTTTGTGCTACGCTGCCTTGGGAGAATACCTAAATGCTATTCAAGCTTTTCGTCGCGCTTTGGAAATTCAACCTTTTGCTTTGGTGAATCAAAAGTTAATTCTCGAATGTACGGCTCGTTTGAGTTAAAATCAACTGTGGAGTGAAGGAAGAAGGAAGTTCGGCAACGGATTATGTAACGGATGTAACGGATGTAAAGGATAGAAGGAAGAAGGAAGAAGGAAGAAGAAAGAAAATCTATGGTTTCAGATTTTTTTCGTAATCTCAAATCTCAAATCTCAAATTGTCTAAGTTAGTGCCGAAAATTAGCGTTTGCATTCCTACTTACAATCGAGTGCATCTGCTGGCTTGTGCGATCGCCAGCGTGCTAGATCAAACTTATACAGATTTTGAATTAATTATCTGTGATGATGGTTCTACTGACAGCACTCCTCTGTTGATGTCGGAATTTGTCGATCGCGGGATTCGCTACATTCGCCACCCGCAGAATATCGGCAAGAGTAATAATATGCGATCGGGCTTTGCGGCAGCAAGGGGCGAATATTTTATCAAGTTTGACGATGACGATCGCCTGAGCCCGCAATTTCTAGAGCGGACATCTGCTATTTTAGATAAAGACCCCAGCATCGATTTTGTCAGTACAGATCACTGGGTGATCGACATTAACAATTATATAGATGAAAACCAGACGAAACTCAATTCGCAGCAGTGGGGCCGCACCGAGTTGTCGGCTGGAATTATTGAGGATTTGCTATCTGCTGTTTTTCTCAGACAAAGTTTGCAAATAGGGGCGACTTTGTTTCGGCGCCGCGCCCTGGAAGAAGTGGGATTTCTGCGGCCGAATTTGCAAAATTGCGAAGATAACGATTTGTTTGTGAGACTTGCGATTGCGGGCAAAAAGTGCTATTACTTGCCGGAGCTGTTGATGGAGTATCGAGTTCATGCAGGACAGCAAGGAGTCGATCGGGCAATTCCGTATTTAAGCGATAAATTGCGCTATTTGATCGGCTACGAATTTGATTCCGAGAAGTTGGAAACAGTCAGGCTCAAAAGGATTGCCGAAACTCAATTAGCGCTAGGTTTGCGGCTGATTGAGGTTGGTGAAACTGCAAAAGGGCGCCTGATGGTCCGGGCTGGAAAGTCTGTTTCTGCGGCGAAAATGTGGGCTGGTTTGGGATTGTCGTTGCTGCCCGTCGAGTTGCGTCCAAAAGCGTTTGAGTTGGTGCGGGAGTTGTTGAAACGGGAGTTGTGAAGGCGTAGGATTTCCACAGAATAACCGGCCGTTTCAACCGCCAAGTCTGATTACTTTTACAATACTCCTGACTCTAATTGGTCTAGATAGATAAACTCAGGAGCTTTAACTCCCGCTTCTTCTCTAATTTTAACCAGTCTAGGCGACTCAAAAAACGCCCTAGCATCTGCGATTGATGTCCACGCGGAGAAATGAACTATTTTGTTTGGTTCATTGTCATACTTCAAGACTTGATAGGAGCGCTCTCCAGCTTCTTTTCGGATGCTTCCAGCATTATCGAATACCTGTTTCCAAGCTTCATAATTTTCTACTTCATGAATAATTAAGACATACTGCATAGCAATAAAGTTTATTGGAACTTTAAGTTTGTGATGCTGCAAATTATAACAGGCGATCGCACATTTTTTCTCCCTAAACTACGATCGCCCCACGTCCAAAATGCCAAGCTGTCATCAATGGAAGCGATTGCTTCCCTTCGGTCGCAATGACATAAGTAGGTAGGCGTAAAAAAACCAAATCATGTTAAGATAAGTAAACACTCAAGATTTGATTTACAAAATCAACAAATATGGGCGCACGTTTAAGAGTATTTCTCAATCAAGAAGAAGACCGAACACTATTTGAATTGAGGACAGCAACAACAGTACCTCAAAAAGTAAAAGATCGAGCACAAATTATTAGATTGAACTCCCAGGGATGTTATGTAGAGGAGATAGCAGCTCATTTTAATTGTAGAGAGGAAACAATTAGAGAAGTAATTCATCGGTGGGTGAAAATGGGTTTGGGAGGATTATGGTCAACCAAAGGCAGAGGGGTCAAAGCCAAATGGAAAGAATCAGACATTGTTCATCTAGAAGAATGTCTCCTCAATGAACCACGCAGATATAATAGTCGTCAACTTGCTCAAAAATTAGAACAGGAACGCGGGGTCAAATTAAGCCCTGACAGATTAAGACGCATCCTCAAAAAAAAAAGATTATTTGGAAACGAACCCGACCAAGCCATAAAGACAAGCAAGACCCATTACAACGCTCGATTAAACAGGCAGATCAAGATATGTTAGAGTTGGCAGCGGCGGCGGGAGAAATCGATCTGAAATATCTGGATGAATCAGGTTTTTGCTTGTGGAGTCCCACTGGATATACCTATTACCCAATTGGAGCGCAAAAACGGCTAGAGCAAACGAAACGAAGGGGGCGAAGACTTAGTATTTTAGGCTTGCTACAGCCGTGTGTCAGTTTCGCGTATGGGTTGGCTGTTGGGAGTTTTAGCAGCAAATCATATATCACTATTATGGAAAATGAAGCAAAACAAGCTGAGGCATGAAATGAAATCAACTGGACGGATCAGAGTGATAATTCAAGATAATGGTCCCATACACAAATCCCTGGATGTCCAACAAAAATGGTCTCAGTGGGAAAGCCAGGGATTGTATATTTTCTTTTTACCTAAATACTGTTCGGAAATGAACAAGATTGAACTGGAATGGCAGCAACTTAAAAATCATGAACTGGTCGGACAAATGTTTGAAGATGAACTAGATATTGCCTACGCAGTAATGGATGGAATTGAAGCGAGAGGACAACGAGGAAATTATACAACTAATCGCTTTAAATTCAGTTCCTATCCTGGTTGTTAACATTTCTTTACTTACCTTGGTTTTTTTATACCGACCTACTTACTTATGAATCAGGACTTAGGTAAAAAGTGGTTGAACGCGCGAATTATAGGTGTAAGAGTCCATCCACACCGCACCCTACATAATTAGGTTATGCGTAAGTCCTGTAAAGTAGTAAACAGTGCCCGATCTAAGTTTTGCCTAAATATCGTGTCTATATTTTCTGAAGTTCCGACTGTGTGGCTGCAAATTTCCCTCGTGGGAGTCTGGTTGGGTTTGATTTTACTGGTAGCTGAAGGGTTAAATCGCTTTTGTTCTGTCGATGCTGAGGTATCGCGGAAGGTTGTTCACATCGGTACTGGAAATGTGATTTTGCTGGCTTGGTGGCTGGAAATACCCGGTTGGGTGGGGATTTCGGCGGGGGTTTTAGCAGGTGCGATCGCCCTAATTTCTTACCAAGTTCCGATTTTGCCCAGTCTTAACAGTATCAACCGGAAGAGTTGGGGGACTTTTTTCTATGCTGTTAGTATCAGCGTTCTCGTGGCTTGGTTTTGGCCGCTGCAACATCAGGAATACGCTGCTTTGGGCATTTTAGTGATGACTTGGGGCGACGGATTGGCTGCTGTCATCGGCCAAAAATACGGCAAACATATTTATCGAGTTGGGGGAATGCAGAAGAGTTGGGAAGGTTCTGCAACTATGTATTTGGTGAGTTTTGCTGTTAGCAGTTTGATTTTGCTGGCGGTTCAAGGCAATATTTGGCAAACTTGGGCTGTGTCTGCTGTTGTAGCTTTAGTTGCTGCTATTTTGGAATCGGTTTCCAAGCTGGGAATTGACAATCTGACTGTGCCCATCGGCAGTGGGGCGATCGCCTTTTTCCTCAATCAATTTTTGATAATTGGTAATGTGTAATCTGAACTTCCCCCCACGGGGGGAATTGCTGGATAGAGATATGAATTCACGATTTCGCAATTGCTATAAGCCAAGTATGGTGAGTTTTGTAACATTAAGCCACAAGGTAATTCCTACGGTGAATCAGCAAAGCGAATTATCAATTATCTAAGGATCGCGAATTAAATAATTTACACTCTTGAAAGTGGGGAGTAGGGGTTGGGAACTCTTAGCCCGCCCTTTCTGGACGGGCGGGACGCCCATCCCACAAGAACCATCAAAATTCTAAGTTATTTAATTCTTATTCCTAAGTTCCGTTAAAGCAGCCGACGTGCTTGTAAAATTTGTTGTTGCCATTGCTCGAAAGCGGGGATTTTTGAGCGATCGTCTGTGGGAAACATCGCCCTTATTTGCTCCATCAGCTCGATCGCCAGCGGTACGCCAAGCTGCAATTGTTCCAACACATCCCGCTGAGCAAAAACGGTTTCCGGTGTTCCTTCTAAAATCAATTTTCCTCGATCCATGACAAACACCCAATCAGCCCAGCGGTAGATGAAATCGAGGTCGTGACTTGCTAAAAGGATTGTGGTTCCAGCGCTGTGAATTTGTTGAAGTAAACCGATCAGTTGTCGGGTGTGACGCGGATCGAGATAGGCGGTAGGTTCATCTAACAGCAGCAGTTTCGGCTCCAGAACCATGATATCGGCGATGGAAACCCGCTTTTTCTGGCCCAAACTGAGATTGTGAATTGGTTCGCGGGCGAGTTCGCTTAGATCGAATTGGTCGATCGCCTGCTGCACCTGTTGAGCAATTTCGGATTCTGTCAAGCCTAAATTGTACAATCCATAGGAAATATCTTCTTCTACCGTCGAAGCTACTAATTGATGTTCGGGATTTTGAAAGACGAGTCCGATTTGTTGGCGCAGTTGCATCAAAGATTTGCGATCGTAGCGAAAGGGTTCACCTTGCCAGCTAATGATTCCCTGTTGCGGTTGATATAAGCCATTTGCTAACAGAAAAAATGTAGTTTTGCCACAGCCATTTTGACCGATCAGCCCGCACCGTTTCCCAGCGGGAACTTTGAGATTTAAACCCTGAATTGCCACTCGCGAACCGCAGGGATAGGAGTAGGAAGTGCCAGCGAATTCGAGAATCCATTCAGACATATTCGTTATTTTTTCTTTTTTCTAGCCTTGTTCCCAGGCAGAGCCTGGGAATAAATACCCGGAGGCTATGCCTCCAATTACCGATTACCGATGAATGATTACCAATTACCGATTACCGATTTTCATTGTATAGCAATCCTTGCAGGACTCGTAAACTTTTTACCCCACCCCAACCCTCCCCTTATCAAGGGGAGGGAGTAAGAAATTCACAAAGGAGTCGTAAACTTTTTACCCCACCCCAACCCTCCCCTTATCAAGGGGAGGGAGTAAGAAATTCACAAATGATTTAGAATTGCTAAATTTGTGTCAGCCTTGATCAGATTTTGACAACTGCCAAAGTTGCATTTCATAACAGAGATGTTGCTCAAAAAGTTGACTTGCCTCCAATCCTTCAACCACCAGCTTCTTGAACCAGCGACGAAATATCCACCGCAGGAATTTGTGGACGGGGGGAACTGTGATCGCAATCAAATCTGCAACATAGATCATTGTATTCAGTCCATATCGGCGGAAAGTATCGACATACAAATCGATTGTTGGCAAAATATGGGCGGAAATATCCTCAGTTTTTACTAAAGTGAATCCAGCTTGCTTTAATGCTGCATGAAGTTCCGTAACAACATGACAATTAGAGAACATTCCCTCTTTATAATTAGCATCAGATCGCAGCATATCAGCCAGCAAAACATAACCGCCGGGATTGAGGATTTTGGCGGCACCGTTAGCAATATCAACAGCCGACATATACTGGCTACTTTCGCTAAAGAGAATAAGATCGTAGAAATGGGTTGCTTTGAAGTCTTCAAACCTCGTGAGGTGGAAGATTGCCCGATCACCCGTACACTTAACAAAGCGCTGTTGTTGGAACGGATCGGGTGCGAGCCCTTCCACTGCAAAACCTCGATCGAGCAAATAAGCCGCATTTCCGCCAATCCCGCAGCCCACATCGAGTATCGTATGAGTGCCTTTGGGGATCGCATCCAACAGTTTTACAGTATAAGCTTGCTGAGCGACGCGCAATCGTGCGATCGTTAGTTCGTCAGCGGGCACAGGTAGGGTTTCCCAATAGCCGTAGTGAAGGTAGGGCGAATCTGTCAAGCCCAAATAGTAATTAAGCGCTGCATTTTGGTAGCGAGTCACCTTGGAAATTTCGATTGATTTTGGCTGCGGCATTCGGAAAATTTAGTAAGTTTTAGGATTTCGGGCAGAGTTGAAATTCTTCCCAGCGCTTGCATACCTGTTCATAGCACTCAACAGGAGAAATTGCCAACTTTTGCAACAAATTGATATCAATCTGACCGTTGGCGATCGACAAAAATATAATTGCTGCCTTGGGTTCGTAGCTATCAATGATTTGGAGCAGATTTGAAACAGTGTTCTCCTCTATTTCTAGTTGCTGCAAATAAACGGTTGCCTCCAAGTCGGAAATAAATTGCAGATCGTACTTGATAGTATCTACGCTCCAATTCACATAGCCGTTAATGGGAGTATTGATTTTGCAAGCAACCAAGCCTCGTCCTTGATGCAAAAAGCCATTCCAAGCAGTATGTCCGATCGGCAAAATATTCTGGTGAATAAACAAGTTTTGCCAGTAGCCAAAACTACCCTGCCAAACACTATCTTCAATTCGCATTTGTTTTCCATTAAAATAATATACGCTTCAGAACCCAGAGCGAATTACATCAGCGTTCATCTGTGTTTATCTGCTGATATCTGCGGTTAAAAAACCCCAATCCAATAATTTTAAAAATAATAAACTCACCATCATCCATACCTCGCAGATGAAAAACATGATTGTAAACAAATCGGCGGGCATCCTGACTCAGAGATGCAATGATCTCATTACAGTTGCGGGACAGCGCCGGATTCGCACCGAACTTTCCCCCTTACGTCTGATGTGTGTTTTTCATCAGAGCCGATCGATATACGGGGATATTACCACTATTGGGGATATTTGACAAAAAAAGCCGTGTGCCTATTCACCAAACTCAATATTTTCATACAAATCGGCCAGCGAAATTTCCACAGCAACAGATGTTAAACTGAGCCGATCGCCCATACAGCTATATTCCGAAAAAATCCACTTATTCGCTTCTGTTTTAGAATATTGCTCGACCTGTAGCCGATATTGGTCGATTAATAAATATTCCTGAAAACTAGGAATACTGCGATAAGCAGCAAACTTTTCATCGCGGTCATAAGCTTTGGTACCTTTAGACAGCACCTCAGCAATTAGCAGCGGATTAGTAATTGTATCCGTCCGTCCAGATTGCAGCTCGATCGGGCGCGCTACCACCATCACATCCGGGTAAGTATAATTATTAAGCTGCGAAACCCATAGCCGCTGATCCGAACTAAAAGTCCGATATGGTTTCCCTTTTAACGCCAGTTTCAGCGCAACAACTAAATTAGTGGTAATTTCATTGTGATCCGGTGTGCCGCCAGCCATCAGAACAATCTCCCCATTAATAAATTCATGCCGATCCTGAGAATTGATTTCTAATTCTAGATATTCCTCAGCGGTGTAGGTTTTGGTTTCAACTTGCGCGATCATACACAACGCTCTCCTTTAATCTACTCATTTTATTTTATCTTAAAAATTTGGCTAATTCAACAGAAAAGGAGAATTTAATCATGCTAAGAAACAGGCAAGATGCCTGTTCCACAAAGAGGGAATTTTCTGGTGGGGCGTGAGTTTGGCATCAAGAACAGGCTTTCCGGCCTGTTCCACAAAGATTGAATTTTCTTGTGGGGAGTAGGGGTTGGGCCGAAGAGCCCGCCCGTGCGATCGCACTTAACAAAGTTACCGCAGCGGGACAAAGTTATAGCCAGTGCTTCCTCCTTGTTTAACTTGCACTAAAATCGGCTTACCAGCCCGATCGCCTGTGGGCAAAAACTTCACATCCTCGCTCGATCCTGCTGTCGAAAAACTCGCATTTCTGAGTGCTTGTTGCAATCCTTCCCGCGTATTGCTTTGCCGCAAGCCAGCGATGACAGCTTGAGTCGCGTCAAAACTCGTTGCTGTTCGCCAATTCACAATGCCTCCCCAACGCTGGCGGGCATTTTCTGGGAAACGGCTACCGGGATTAGTGTCAGGATGCCAGGGAACGGGCAAAACAAGCCCGTCAACGTCTTTTTGTCCGTCTTTTAAAGTTTGAAAGGTGTAGAGCGTAGTGCTGCCGTAGAGTGGCAATTTGCCTCGATTGCTGCGAGCCAGAGAAATCGCACGGTCAATGCGATCGATGTGGGGTGCTACCATCAATCCTTGTGCACCTTTGCTGACAGCATCGGCCAGGGCATTTTCCGCATTAAAAGAGGGTAAGGAAAAGTCGCAAACAGTAGGCACTAATTTGCCGCCAGCAGCAGTAAGAGATGCCACAAATTCATCTTTAAATGATATGTTATCCGGTGCTTGGGAGTCATAACAAACGGCAATATTAGTTTTACCTGCTGTTTTCACTGCATATTCTGCTAAAGGAGCAGCCATTACGCTAATATTGGGTACTGTCCGAAATATGTAGCTGCCAAATCCTGATAGATTATTGGCAAAGCTAGTCGGTGTCACCATTACCAGTTTTTCTTGCTGATAGATCGGAGCTGCTTCGAGAGACGCATTGCTAGCGTTGTGTCCAATTACTCCTAGTATACTCGGATCTTTTGTCAATGTCCTTGCAACTTCTCTGACAACCTCTTGACTGTTGTCATCGTTGACAATTTCTACTTGCAGTTTTGCCCCATTTATGCGACCGCTATTATTGACTTCATCCTGAGCTTGGGCGACACCTCGGAGGATTTCTTGGGCGACATTGGGGTTACTACTAATCGGGACGCTGACAGCAATTTTCAAGGAAGAACCATTGCTGGATCGGGCATTATTCAAATAGATAATGGTTTCCGGGTCGTTGCGATTTTGTTGCAGCGATTTCTCAAAAGATGCGGCGGCAGCTTGGTAATTTCCCTCAGCAAAAGCTTGAACTCCTGCTTGTTTTGCTGCTGTTGTTTGGGAGGCTACCAATATTTGATTTCCTAAACTGATACGATTGGCGATCGCTCCGGGTGCGAGCGTTGCCGATGTAGATGTAGATGTAGGTGTATTTGCAGTTTTGGCTTTCAATAAACCGGGAAGGAACTTGTAGGCGCCAAACCCAATTAAGCCGATGGCAATAATAAAAACAATGGGCGGCGGGCTGTTTCTTTTGTTAGTATCTTGATACATACTTTTTCTCGGTATTTTGATACTGTAATTATTCATTTAATTACTGTTCACGTCAATTCATATAATTCATTAATTAAGTTCATAAAAGTCATATTTGTAATAACTGTTGCAGGAAGTGCGATCGCCCTTCTTCAAATCCGGCCCGCTAAACTAACGAGAATACGAAAATTATCAACAATAGTCCAGGACGCGCGGGTGCTCAGAAACCGGGTTTTTGGCGAGAATACTTGGTTACAACCCGCAGATTCAGTAAAAACCCGGTTTCTTTGCTTGTGATGCGTAAGTCTCGTTGATATTAACCACCGCCACCGCCACTAATCGTGAATATAATGCAGGACTTACCCACTCCGACCAAAGAAACCGGGTTTTTTACGAAAAGACACGTTATAGCTCGTAGATTCGGTAAAAAGCCCAGTTTCTTGCCCCCATTCGTCCAGAAATAACCATAAATTTAGCGTTGAAATACCACACTTAACAAAGTTAAAACCGTGCAACCAAACAAAGCTTCAAATGTATATCTTCGCGAAGGTTTGTAAGGGTAAGAATTCCAAACTCGCAGTTCTCCATTAAAGCCGCGCGACGCTAAACTCAACGAAACTTGACGGTAGTTTTCCAAAGTTCGCTGAAGCAATTGCCCGATTAAAATGCTTAAACTGTGCATTCCCCGCTTCCAAGTGCGGTAGCCACAGCGCGAGTTTTGGGCTATCCAAAGTTCATCCGCGATCGCCAATAAGCTAAAAATAAACCGATACATTAGTAATAGCAGTTCTGTGACTAACTCTGGACAGCGTAATTGTCTGAGAATCTGCAAGATTTCGGTAAATGGAACCGTCAAGAGAATGAAATACATACAACTTGTCGATGCGAAGGCGCGAACAAATAGCAAGCTCACTTGGTATATTCCAGTGCGACTTACATACAGATAAAAAGTGCCGATGCTAATGCCCCAACCTTGCCAAATATCCCATTCAATTGCGGGGATACGATCGCCCGCAACCGCACCCAACGCCAAAGCAGGCAAACTTGTCAGCAAAAACATCAACGGTAGCGACAGCAACCGCAAATACAGTTTCCCCGGAATGCCCGCATAAATGACGATCCAGACTGCTAACCAAAGGCCGATCGACAATTGGACGATCGCCCCAGAAACTAGAGACAGAATTAAAAGGGCGATCGCAAATGATAACTTGTGGATTGGCGGCAACCCGCGCAAGCGATTGGTATAAGCCAGACTATCAATCTGATGGTTCATTCCGACGATTTATGATCAGACTGCTGCCGAGATTGCGATCGGCCTTTATACAACCCAATGACATACCCAACTACGCCAGCCCCCATCGCCGCTTGAGACGCAAACAATAGACTTGAAATTTCGCTGCTAGCCGGTTCAAACAAATGATTAAACCAAGGTTTATAACCCGGTTGAATTTCAGTAATTGCTTTCTTAGCTTGGTCATCGGAACCGCCGTATTTACCCCGCACAAAAACGAGAGGAAACGCTGCCAGAAAAATCACAGCGCCAGCCAACAGCCAATTTTGCCGCGAAGTAGATTGGTAATTTTTTGTAGGTTTTTGACTCACGGCGCCTCACTCCTGTCTCAATAATTTCAAAGTTTCCAACTCCGGCTTCCCGTAAGAATGCAGCCAATTCCAGACCAATAGAGTCAGCAATCCCTCACTAATAGCCAGGGGTACTTGAGTGATAGCAAAGATGCCAGCAAACTTGATAAATGAAGCCATAAAACCGCCGCTGGCTGCCGGAAAAGCTAACGCTAATTGAATCGAAGTCGTCACATAAGTCAGTAAATCTGCCAAAGCAGCCGCACAAAAAATTGCCGCCCGCTGGCTACCAGTTCGCAACAGCAATTGATAGATAAAATACGCAGCGAAAGGGCCGACAATCGCCATCGAAAACATATTCGCTCCCAGCGTTGTCAAGCCACCATGCGCTAACAGTAATGTTTGAAACAGCAGAACTAAAGCCCCCAGTACCGCCATCACCGAAGGGCCGAACAAAATTGCACCCAAACCCGTACCCGTTGGGTGAGAACAACTGCCCGTTACCGAAGGAATTTTTAAAGCAGAAAGCACAAAAGTAAACGCACCCGCCAAAGCAAGCAATAGTTTAAGTTCCGGGTGTTCTTTTGTAATACGAGTAATCGATCGCAAACCTACTGCAAAAAAAGGCAACGCCACAATCCACCAAAACGCAGCCCATTGCACCGGCAAAAAACCTTCCGAAATGTGCATAGCTGCGGCGGGCGTTGCCGAGCCCAGGACAATATAACAACTCAAGCCAGCCATCAATCCCAAGCTGACCAATTTCCGATTTCTGGTCTTCACGCTGAACCTCGCAGATGAGACTATGTAAATTAACACATCGGCGGGCATCCTGACTCAGAAAGCGACAAAACTCTCATTACAGTTGCGGGACAGCGCCGGACTTGCACCGAACTTTCCCCGTTTCCTCTAACGGCTGCTCTTACTGCTTTTTTAGACATTTTATGACAATCTCATGCAAACGAGTAGTTATAACCATCGTTACGATGAACGGGCTTAAGGTGATTTCGAGAAACGCTAATTACGCTATCGTTCACCCGAATATCAAAGTTACCTTTGAACCTAGTGGTTTTAATCCTTTTGCACTTAACCCCCTGATGTTTTCCGTCAATTATTGAAACAATATCTCCTGTATTCCAATCTTCGACTTTTTTCTTGGGTTTATATCCCGAACGTGGAAACCCATATTTATCGGTCGGTACAACTTGACGACTGCCCCAACCCATCGCCTTAATCAACAGCGGTTGATTGACAGCCAAAGTCAAACCTTGACTTACATCTCCACAGCAAGCAGCGTCGCTCCAGTGAGCTTTTTGGAACTTCAAATTAGTCCGATTGAATTTAGTTAAAGAACCGCGTCCTACATAAATAGGTTCAATCTCTGTAGCCTTCAAAGCTTGGAACAAAGCGGACTTGGTTGCGTTAACTGCCGCTGCATCTTTCAATGGGGTTTTAGCTTGACTCATTATTTTCTTGAGAACTTCGGGCTTTTTCTTGAGAAAATCCCTGACATCTTGAGTCCCCTTTTTAATGTTGCATTTTTCGCACGCTAAGCAAAGGTTGGAAACACGATTACTGCCACCCTTAGCTCGTGGGTTAATATGCTCGACTTGCAGCGGTAAATTTTCACTACCACAGTAAGCACACTTCCGATTCCACTTTTCGAGTAGGTATTCTCTAACCTCGTAACCTTGCAATTCCCCTTGCTGATACTCAACGCCAGAAATCTCGGGATTTTGCATTTTTTGAGTGTCAAAGCTTACTAACTCGAAAGCAATTGATTGGATGGGTGCTAGCTTGCGAAGGCGAGAAACCCACGTCATAGTCGTTAATACTCGGTGCTGCAAGCTCGGAGGCAGCCAGCCTTTCGGACGAGTACGATTTAAGAATCTCGCTTTTCGATAACGAGTTTTGCGGTTACGGCGGTTGCGTCGAACGGCTCGACGGGTTTCAAGTCGAGATTTGATGGCTTGACCCCGATGGGTGACTTGGGCGCCCCAAATGACTTGGGTTCCCTGAACCAAAGCTATGCCATTCGTTTTGCTACCAGGATCGAGGCGGATCTCAATTGGTTCTGGTAAATCGTTGACAGATTTCTTCAGAATAATTGTCCAGGGATACAGCCTAAAAACCTTTGCTTTGCCTGCATTTAACAGCTTTCTAGCTATCACTGGCAGGCACGGAGTTAGAGGTTTTTTGTCGATATCAAGTACGAATACTTGATTTGGGGTTTTAGACATGGTTGCGTCTATTCCTAATTAGTAAAGGTTGCCTCGGCATAGTTATTAGGCGGTACTTTCTCCACAGCACTGGCTTTACAAATCCTTGCCTGTTTAACTGCGAAGTTATAGTGCTTGGGGCTGGCACGCACCCCAAGGTATGAACTTTAACGCTCCCTAATAACGAAAGCCGGGACTTACTTAGCTATTTCGGGATTTCTCCAGAAATGTCTAGGATTTTAGTAAGTCCCCATTAGAACCGACTGGTTAGACATAGTTTAGTCGATCGCGTAAGTCTCAGCAAATCTTTTACAAAAATTACTTCAGATTAACTAAGTCAAAATTACCTATCATCTTCTCTTCTCTTCCTTCGCGTCTTCGCGGTTCGTTCCATAAATACTATTGCCAAACAAATCAACGGTATAATATTAGTGAGTTTTGAGGAAAGCCGCCATGTTAGATTACAAATTTCCGAGGCACTGGCCCTCAGCCGATGAACTACCAGACTCAGATGAAACGCCTGTGGATAACGAACTGCAAGAATTAATACCAGGGTTGTTAAAAGCAATATTGCTCATACTTTGGGCAGAACGGATGGACTGGTTTTTTGGCATAGATATGGGTATTTATCATCACCCTGACGAACCGCCCCTTGTCCCAGATGCTTTCTTAAGTTTAGGAGTAGAACGATTTTACGACGAAGAATTGCGCCCCAGTTACGTGCTGTGGGATGAAAATGTCATGCCACTTTTCGTGCTAGAAGTTGTTTCCCCAACTTATCGCAAGGAATACAGCACAAAATTAGACACTTATCAAGCTTTAGGCGTACTTTATTACGTCATTTATTCTTCCCGCCGCCGTCGTAAACCTCATTTGGAAGTACACAAGTTAGTCAATGGGAAGTACGAGTTACAGTCAGGAAATCCAGTTTGGATGCCTGAAATTGGTTTGGGGATTGGTTGTGAAAGGGGAAGTTATTCTGGGGTGACAAGGGAGTGGTTGTATTGGTACGATGCCGATGGAAAACGTTATCTGACTCCTGAAGAACAGGTGAAAGAATCAGCGCAGCGCGCCCAACAGGAATCCCAGCGCGCCCAACAGGAATCCCAGCGCGCCCAACAGGAATCCCAGCGCGCCCAACAGGAATCGCAACGCGCCGATCGACTGGCCCAACGTTCCGATCGACTAGCTCAGCGATTGCGGGAGTTGGGGATAGATCCTGATAATCTGGGCTGATGGCAATCAAGAGTACCAGACTGACGGACTCTGGACGCTCAGCAACCGGGTTTTTCAACGCCCGATCGATCGTCCTCAACGAAAGATTTTCTGGGAAAAACCCGGTTGCTGCCTCCAGAAATGTGTGAATATTTATCGCAAGAAGCAGGAAATATCGAGCTAGATTTGGGAAAAACAGAGAGTTGGACGGCAAACATTGAGATCCAGCTCGAAAACATGAAAATTAGGAGACGTTCTTAAATAATGGTCATGGATGTGCGTTCTTACGATGTCATCTGTTTTGGTGATGAAGTTCCAGGAGTTCTAGCTGTTATCTCTGCCGCCAGAGAATATCTTCGCCGAACAAAGCGTTATCCGCGAATTCTATTGATGTCTAAAGCAAGCTTGCAAGAAGGAATTGGCGGGCATTTGGTAAGAGGCGGTCTTGCTTATTTAGATAGAAGTCAGATTAGTGAAGAACTTCAACAATCTTTAAAGTTAGATACCTTTGGTTCACCGGCGACAATCTATAAAGAATTCTTACAAAAATCCGGCGTTAAGGCAATTGCACTCGACCCCCGCAAAGCCAGTGCAGCGCTGAAAGAAATGCTGGTACAAGCTGGGGCTGATCTCCTCAGCAAAGTAGAAATTAAATCAGTCAGTAAAGAAGGTCAAAAAATTGCCAGTATAACCACCTCTAAAGGCGTAGTTTATGCCGGCAAGCAATTTATTGATGCCACTGTCAATGCCGAATTAGCTCAAGCTGCCGGTGTGAGAAAGCTGAAGGGATTTGAAACATTTGGTCTGCCTAATTCAGAACTTCCAGTCACCCTCGTTTTTGAAACCCAAGGACTCAGTGCAAGAGCACTGAAAGAATTCGATTATATTTATCTAAAACGCTTTACCAACCTGGCCGATGCAGAGAGTCAAAAATTTTTGCTGTACGCTGCCGGCAAGGATGCCAAACTAGCAGAAGAGCTTCGGCGGGAAATGAGGGACACTCAAGGCAATCTCAAAACTCTGTGGGCGGGTAACGATTACATCGATGTTCGCGCACCGGCTCTGTCTGTAGCTTACCACTCATTTAGAGGAAGAAAACTATCTTTTTCTGAAACTGGCATAATTTTAGATGAGGGAAATATAGCAATACTTCCAAATGACCGACTTTCGTGGAATGCGCTTTTATTTGCAGTCACAGCCAGCGAAGCCGAAGCCTTAGCTAGAAGCGGGAGCAAACCCACGGCTAATATGCAAAGAGAGATGTTATTTATTACAACTTGGCTGAGGAGTTTGGGGGCTACTTCTGTTACTTATGCCTCAGAACTTTATATCAGACACGCTGGCAATGTGACAGGAGTTGTAGAACCTTTAACTGGCGCACAAATGCTGTTAGGTGGCGTACCTGCTAATGAGGCACTGGCAACATTTAGCTATCATTTTGATGTCCGCGGAGGCATTCCGGGTATTGGCGAGAAAGCAAACAGTCTAGGATGGTTGAAAAGTCTGAGTTTTAAACAGCCTATCTTTAATATTGGCATCCGCCACGCATTAATTAAAAACGTTCCTAACCTGGCAGTAGTCAGTCCGTGTTCGGGATTTGAAGGGTTAGCCTGTTCTGTGGGCAGAATTGTTGAATTCAACGCCGCAGTTGGTCAAGGTGTGGGTATCGCTGCAATTAATGCCATTCTAAATAACAAAAATCTAGCCGATGTATCTAACCGAGAAGTGAGACAAGTTCTCGCCCAAACAGGCCAGTTACCTAAAATTTTTGGAGTTCCAAATAATGGTGATGGAATGCTATTGGCGCAATTTGAGAATCTTGTCACTTCGGATGCTATTGCATAATCTCAATCCCGGTTGCACTCCTCATGATTATTGATTGTTGACTAAGCTGTTGTGGCATTTAAATTGTATGTCAAAAAATAATCAAACTTTTTTGGGGTGTCCCACCCGCCCTGAATATACAATTTAAATGCTCAACTGTATTAGCCTACTCGTTAACAACCAATCCTTACTTCTTCTGCGGGCACTTCGGATGAATCCCCCCCTGCAAACAAATGTAAGCAATTTGACTTTTATCTAAATTCTTAGCCTCCGCAAAATCAACTCCTAGGAATCGACCGGATTTACTACCAGTCGGATTTTGAATAAATTGATCCGAAGCTGCCTTCCCCAGAAACACAGCGCCTTTAAAATCCGCTCCCGCTAAATTCGCGCCCCTAAAATCAACCGAACTCACCTCTGCATTGCGAAAATTCGCATCTTGCAACCGAGCATCTTTTAAATTCACGTTGGCGAGTTTAGTCGAAGTCAAATCGGCATTTTGTAAGTTTGCGCCGCTCAAATCAGCACCGGACAAATCAGCACCTTGCCATTCCGATTTAGACAAATTTGTCAAGGACAACTGAGCGCCTTGAGCCTTCACTTTGCCCAAACGCGCACCCGACAAATCCGCTCGCGACAAATTCGCGCTTCCTATATCTGCCCCGGTAAAACTTGCATTTTTTAACAGTGCTTCCTGCAAATTTGCTCCAATTAAAATAGCACTGCTGAAATTAGCTGAATTCAAATTGCCGTTTGACAAATTAGCTTTGTTCATGACAGCGCGCACAAAAGTAGTGCGGTTCATTACAGCACTGTTCAAAGACGCCCCGGTCAAATTTACTCCTTCCAAATTAGCGCCGCTCAAGTCAGAAATCCAATCGTCAAAGGTAGCCGGACGCCTGTCTTCGCCGGTGCCGTAAAAGCGAGTTCCCTGCAAGCTGGCATTGGTTAAATTGGCATTTCTCAACTTAATTCCCGACAAGTCAACTTTGTTTAAAACTAAAGTAAACTGAGATGGGCCGGCAGGACTTTGAGCTAAATCCGTGCGGCTGAGATCCGCGCCGTTGAGCTGGCTGCTATACACTGTGAGAATTTTGCCGATCGCCCTTTGTACTGTTCGCTGGCGGGCGGCCGCTAACTCGCGTTCCGGGGCCTTGCCGCCAAAGCGCAGGGAATCGAGGTCGTTGCTGAGGGCCTGATTCAACCGCTGCAACTCAGGCAAAGCTTTCGGCCCGCTACTGACTAAAGCTTGCTGGATCGCGTCCAACATGGCGCGGTTGTCTTCTTGAGCGAGCAAATCCGCTAGCAAAGGTACGGCGCGGGAGTCTTCCACGGCCCCCAAAGCCAAAATGGCCGATCGCCTGCCCGATGCCCCGCTAGCCGATGTGGGAGACAATTTGCTGACTAAAGCTACAAATAATTCGTCGTTCCGCTGCCGGGAATCCCGCATATTTGCTTGACTTTGAGTGTAGATGAGAGTGCCGACAAACAAAGTTAAAATCAATCCCGCGCTGCCGATGATAACTATCACTAAAGTTGTGCCTGGGTGTTGGCGCATCCAATTCCACAAACTGGCATTTGTTTTCAGACCGCTTTGTGGAGTCACAACCAAAGCCGCAATCTGCGCGTCTTCCTCAGTCCAATCTGGACTCTTGACAGGATTGTCAGACAGTTGATTCGATCGAGCATTGACGACCAAAGTATTGGCGAGGCGATCGTGTCCCGCTTGCCGTTTGTAGCGCAATGCAACCGCGCCGTCTGCGAGCACTGCCAAGCCGCTGAGCCCCCCTAAAATCAGCAAATCAGGAAACGCTCCCGTCAAGCGCCAAATGCCGTAAGCGACGCCCAGAGGCACTCCCCAGCGCCCCAAACTTTCGCGAATTAGCACTTGCCCAAAACCCGGAGGAGTACCCGACGCTGTGACAACTTTGACCCCGAACCAGCGTTTGGGGAGAGTTTGACCGGTTCTGGCGAGCAAAAACAGTTGCCACCCCGCTAAAACTGCCGGTGCCAGCAGGGCCCCTGACCAGAATAGATTAGTTAGGGGTGCGACTCTGGGGCTGCGATCGCGCACGGGTATGCCCAAGGTACGGGCGACGGTTTCGGATGCTGCTGCTACTGAGGAATTGAGCGGCACGGTTTGAGATTCCTGGTTGACCAATGCCCCGATACTGAAGGGAACGAGGGCGCTGGCCGCAATTAACGAAATTTCCACTGCCCAAGCGCCGCACCTGCGAACCAGCAGTGGCATTTGCTTGGATTGTGTTTGCCAAGACGGATCGGGTTGATTGATGCCGCTGGGCGCGGTGGGATTAGCCATATTTATAATTTCCTATTGTTAGTCGTTAGTTGGAGGAATCAGGAGATATTGCCAATTTATCAGAAATTTGGGTTTAAAACCCCGTCGTTGGCTTGACGGCTTTCTATTGGATGAGCGTGAATTTACGCTTGGCAAAGCAACCCCAAACCAGGTTATAATTAAGTTGTCAGGGTGAAACTCCATTGCCATCGTGAAACAGTTGAGACACACTTTCAGGCATAAATTTAGGGGCAAAGAGCGGCGAAAACTCGCTATACAGCTAGGGATAAAAAAAATAATATCCCAATACCAGAGAACCCAATACTTTGTTGACTACTGAAGTAAGGCGGGGCACGCCTGAACTCTAGGTTCATATCCTAGTACGCTTGGGGAGATAGACCCTCTGGGATTAACTAAGTTAAGCTCGTCAATTGGTGGTATTCCACGGTTGAAAGGTTTAAGTATTGCCGTAAGGATAGTGAGTAGTAAGGTCAGTCGTGGAGCCAAGAATCACCTCGCCTTTAGGACGGTCGGTGAGTGTCAAACGCTATGTAGATTAGCACTCCGAGAACGGCAAGAGTCATCAGGGCGGAAATTAGCTTTACGATGCTATTGAAGACTGTCAGGACAATTATCGCTGCGACGGCAAAGGCTGCCACCTGCCCGGGTTTGGGGAGTCTTTGAAACTGGTCCAGTAATTGATTGTATAAGGTTCCGAGGGCTTGATAGCTGTCTGAATTTTGTGTGATGAGTGGCGATCGTTCTACTTTAGCTTTTAGTTCTCCGAACGCTTGTTGCCAATTGAAGTTATTTTGAGGATTCATAAAAAAATTCGGAAGTTATTTTAGATTAATGTGTTTGGAACCGCCATTATCCCCTACCGTCAAAGAACTAGAACCAAATGTCATTGTGTGAGGAAACATGAAGATCCATTATCCGGGCGATCGCGGCAAACTGTGGTTTAGCCCGATCGTGACCCTAGCCTTGGCAATGATTTTAGCGGATGCCGGTGCCCTTCGGAGCCAACCGCTACAAATTGCTCCGGGATTTCCCGAACCGCTGGGAGTTTCTGGAGTTTCCGGCGGCCCGAACAATAGCGGCGACTGTGGTTTTGTGTCCCAAGGGCCGAACCACGTCATCGAAGTAACGCAGGATTTGCCTTACTGGCGGATTGCAGTACAAACCGCTGGAGCTCCGAGTTTGATGATTCAGGGGCCGAGGGGGCGTTTCTGCGTGCTGCCGGCGAATGCTGCTGCGGGGAATGTAGAATTTTCCGGCTATGGGGACAAGGGGACTTATGTTATTTTTGTGGGCGATCGATCTCAAGGTCAACACCCTTACTCTCTCTCTATTTCTCAGAAGCGAAATTAACAATACAACGGAATTAGGAGGCTGGCTGTGAGAAAATGGCTTTTTGGCGATCGTAAATAAGCCGGATTTCTGACAGCAAGTGCGTGGACTAAGCTGTTGCACATTTAAACTGTGAACTAAAATTTGATAAAGTTCGTGTGTGGAGTAGGGGTTGGGCCAGAAAGCCCGCACAAAAAATACGATTTAGATGCAGAACAGCTTAGGGATTTCATATCAATTTTGTATTTGGTCTTTCACCCACTTGCGAAACAATCTGAGAGTTTGACTCGTACCCACTGTTTGGCTTTGTTCGCAATATTGAGAAATAGCTTCAATAATTGGCAGATTGGGAAAGGTCGGACTCATTTCTGCTTCAACATATTTCCCATCTTGAAGCACATTAATCTGAAGCTTGTTATTTTCATAGCGCCAGATTTCAGGTACTCCCAAAGCTTCGTAAGCATCAAGTTGAGTTTTGGAAGTTAGATCGACTTCAATTGCTAAGTCAGGCGGCGGATCGACAGTTAAGTCGATCCGCTTTTTACCAATCATTAGAGCGTGATTCTGAATGTAAAAACATTCATCAGGTTCAATTCCTTGTAACATACTTTTTCGCTTGAAAGTCGTCGAACCAAATGGTTCAAAGTCGATTTCTAGTTCCTCAAACAGAATTTTCACTAAATAGCCAATAATGATTTTAGCTTTCTCATGTTCTGGTAGTGGCATCCTAATCTCCAAAGTTCCTTGACTGTAAGCTATTCTAGACCCACGGTGTTCTCCCAACTCTTCTAAAATTGCTTCAAATTCCTGCCAGTTGACATCATCTAACAGCACTCTATGTCCTGGTGGTACAATGATTTGTCTTAATTGCAGCGTTACCATTTCAACCTCCGATTTATTTAAGTTTATTATATAGCGGTTCTCAAAAAAGTGAGGTATGCCCTATGCCCACGGAGGCCTATGCCCATGAGTACCTCATCTTTCGGAGAAAGGCTATAACTGATACAATCTTTTAAGTTGAGGGGTGTACAGCGCCACCTCAACTTAATTTACTGGTAACTATCGCCCAAAATCGAGCTGTCTAATCTGCGTTTTTTTGCTGGCTGTAAAGTTCCTTAAACTTGCGCTGCTGCTCGTTGTGATCTACGATCGGAGAGGGATAATGAAGAAGTCGGCGTTCTAAAGGCGAAATATTTCCTGTTATCAAAAATTTAGTATCAACGCGGCGCAATTCTGGAACCCAGTGCCGAATATATTCCCCTTCCGGGTCGAATTTTTGAGCTTGACTCGCCGGATTGAATATTCGCAAAGGTTTCGGGTCCATACCGCTTGATGCACTCCACTGCCAGCCGCCGTTGTTAGCAGAAAGGTCGGCATCTATCAATTTTTGCATGAAGTATTTTTCACCCCACTGCCAGTTAATAATTAAATCTTTGGTGAGGAAACTGGCGACTATCATGCGGCAGCGATTGTGCATCCAAGCTGTCTGATTTAACTGCCGCATTGCTGCATCGATAATAGGATAGCCTGTTTTGCCTTTACACCAAGCTTGAAAGAGCTTTTCATCGTTCTCCCAAGGAAAGTCTTTGAATGCTTGACGGTAGGGGCCGTCTGCTAATTCTGGGAAGTTATACATGGCGTGTTGGTAAAATTCCCGCCACGCTATTTCCTGTTGCCAAGTGCGGATGCTTGTAGACGCTTCTTCGCTGCGGCAAGTGTCCATTACTATCTGAGTAGCTTGCCAAACTGTGCGGATGCCTATTGCACCAAATTTGAGGGCTGCGCTGAGTTGGGATGTGCCGTTAATGGCGGGGAAATTGCGCTGTTCTTGATATTGGTAAATTGCCCGATCGCAAAATTCTTCTAATTTTTGTTGCGCTGCATCTTCTCCGGGTTCTATTACTAATGGATTTTCCCAAATAAATCCCAAACTAAAGGCAGTTGGCACTGTTTCCATTGCACCTGCTTCGTTTGCGATTGCTTGTTCTTCGGCGGTTAATCCGGTCATTAATTCCAGATAAGTTATCGGCAGTGTCTCTACTGGTTGGGCTTTAGGTTTACTGTTCCATTTTTTCCAAAATGGTGTATAAACTGTGTAGGGAGTCCCTGTACCGCTGCGAATTTCATCTGGGGCGTGCAGGAGTTGATCCCAGAAATTTTGAACTTGAATTCCTGCTTGTTGGAGGGCGTTTGATACGGACTGATCGCGCTGTTTTGCGTAGGGTTCTACATCCCAGTTCCAAAATACTGCTTGAGCATTTATAGCTGTTGCTAATCTCGGTATTCCTAGGATCGGGTCATCTTGAATGATCAGCAATTGGCTGCCTGCTTCCCTGTAACGCGAGGAGAGTTTTTGCAAGCAGCCGATCATGTATGTGACTCTGGCTGGCGCTACGTCATCCTGATTTAGGATATTGCGATCGAGACAAAAAATTCCGACTACTTTCGGGCTTTGCTGGCGCGCTGCTGCCAGTCCGATGTTGTCAGAAATACGCAAGTCGCGGCGGTGCCAAAATAAAATTAGATTGGATATATCGGACATTCGATTTTAGATTTTAGATTTTAGATTTTAGATTTTACTGTTCTGGACACAAGCGGGTTCAAAAACCCGGTTTCTAAGTTAAGATTTATCGGTTTGATGCACGATTTTTATAAGAAACCGGGTTTTTTCCGTCAGTCCTATTTAAGTCAAAAAGGGACGGGCTAAGAAAAAGCTAGAAATAGATTTTGCATCAATGGGTTCCCCAGCTAAGATAGCTTTTTCTAATTCTTCAGGGGTGAATAAAACTGTCTCCATGTCTTCGTCATCGTCTTGTGCTGGCGGCTTTTCCAGTTTTTCCAAATCTTGGGCTAAAAAAGCATAAATGATTTCGTCGGAATAACCGGGGGCGAGAAAAAATTGCCCTAATTTCCGCCATTTTCCGGCGCGATATCCGGTTTCTTCTTCGATTTCGCGTTTGATAGTTTCGGCGGGATTTTCATTGATTTCTACCGTACCAGCGGGAAATTCTAAAATTCGCCCTTTTGTGGCAAAGCGATATTGGCGTACCAAGACGAGTTTACCTTCGGGTGTGACGGGAACTGCAAGTGCTCCGCCTGGGTGGCGAATACATTCCCACTCGCCTTCGGAACCGTTGGGAAGACGGAGGGTGGCTACGTCAAAGTTGAATTTGCGCCCTTGGTAAAATAGGCGTTGTTTGAGGAGTTGGGGTAGTTCTTGACCGATCGACATAAGCGACAAGCGAATAATGTTTGATGGCACCGATTTAAGACATCATAGGCGATCTCATAGGATTTTAGATTTTAGATTTTAGATTTTAGATTGGGAATGACTGATAGCTATCACAGTTTGCAGCTTTTACGGTTGCATTTTTTGTGAAACTGGTACGATCCCTGAATTGTACTCAATTTTTACAGTTGCAATTTTTGCACTCCGGAACAGTCTGCGGTTTGCAGGAGTTGGACGATCGCACTTTTCGTCACCGGATGCACCCAATCCGGGGCAATTTCTGCTAAAGGTACTAATACAAAAGCTCTTTCGGTCATCCGGGGATGAGGTAGAGTCAGTGTCGGAGTTTCTAGGATTAAATTGTCGTACAGCAGCAAATCTAGGTCTAGGGTTCTTGGCCCCCATTTTTCTCGGCGAATTCGATTAAATTGTATTTCAATTTCTAATAAAGCTGCTAGCAATTGTTCGGGTTCTAGTGCCACTTCTAGGATGGCGCAGGCGTTGATGTAATCAGGTTGCGGCGGCCCGACGGGGGCGGTTTGATACCAGCTTGAATGGGATTTTACTGCTATTCCTGGGGTGTTGTTGAGGGTTACGATCGCGCTAGAGAGTGTGGCTAGGGAGTCGCCTAAGTTGCTACCGAGGGCGATCGCACATTTTGTTAGTTTCATAAGGAAGGAAGGTTCGGCAACGGATTGTGTAACGGATGTAACGGATGTAACGGATGTCAGGAAGAAGGAAGAGGGAAGAAGAGTAACGCGGGGGCGGGTTGATCGATCTCCTTTACTACCGACAAATATTTCGAGTAAAACCCGCCTCTAAAAGCCTAATTTTTGGTGGTAAATTGATCCTACAGGACACTTTTTGAGGGAAACATGGTGACCCAAAACATTATTTTAATCAAATATTAACCGACTGTTAAATTTTATTAACTATCATTGACAAGTGTTAGTATTTAGTTTCAAAAATAATGAATTTGTACCTACGCTTATTGTCGGCCGTCATTCTAGCAATTATCAGTTTAACAGCAAGTATATCGATAGCTTTGGCTGAAACCAAAGAGCGCTACCTTACCTTAGATTCGGACGGCAGTCAATCTTTTGCAAGTTTAGTGCAGCAGGCGGAAGATTTAGCGAAAGAGTCGATCGCCCGCGAGTTTCAAGAAAATCCGGCATTAACAGAAGTTACAGTCATCATTACAGCCGATCGCAGCCGACAAAGGGTTCCCGTTTTGCGATCGAGAGTATCGCGCCGCGACTGGCAGAAAGATGCGAGAATCGAACAGTGGACTAGATATTTTGCCGATGCTCAATTGCTGCTGGGATTCAGAGATGGCAATATCTCGCCCGCAAATTCTGGGTTTTCGCAAGTGATTAATGTACCTGCGCCTAGTCGATCGACCTCCAGAGAAAATGATCCGGGTTTTCGAGATGATTGAAATATTGGTAATGGGGCATGGGGCATGGGGCATTGGGCATCGGGCATCGGGCATTGGTCGCAAACAACAAATAACCAACAGCACGACACGGAAATCACGGATACACGGATAGATATTTTTTCCTGAATCTCTCTCTCTATTCCCAATTACCACTTGCCAATTAGAATATTTAACTTTTTGTTAACCTAAATATCTCCCAATTTTAATTAACCTTCAGGTTAACTTCCCTTAATTTAATAGTGATAGAGTTTCATACGGAATCATCTGATTAGGGAAGTTGGGCTGAACAGGAATTTATGTCTAAAATAACTCGCCGACAACTGCTAATTTTCTTCGGCAGCAGTGCAGCTACCACTGTGCTTGCCCCTCAAGTAACTAAAACACTATTCGGCATCAATTCCACCTCGGCAGAAGCTGTAGTTTCGCTATCTTTCACTCCGTTAAGACTTCCCCACCCGCTGCCGATTTATCGAGAAATGCCCAGCTTCATGGCGATGGCGCCGGGGGGACAGGGAACCGTGATGGCTGCCTCGCAGGATACTAGATTAACGAGTTACAGCGTTGTTGACGATGTGGTTGTGCCGCCGGAATACGAACGTTACGTGATTGTCCGCTGGGGGGATCGAGTTTTCCCCGATCCGGCCGACTATTTCGGCTACAACAACGACTACACCGGCTTTGTAGGCCTTCGCGGCAGCAATGACGACGGTTATCTCTGGGTTAACCACGAGTATGTAGGTTTCCCGATGTCGAAAGTGGCGCCGGAAGCGCCGTCTGATCTGGCACCATTTCCCACAACCGATCGCGCCGTCCTCGGTATAGACTTATCGGTCAAGAATCGGGATACCCTCGGCGAATTTCTGTACAATCTCGGTGGTTCGATCGTCCGCATCACCAAACAGTCTAACGGTAGATTTCAGGCGATCGCCGGCGACCCCCTCAACCGACGCATTCACGGACTTTCAGGGCTAGGAATCAACAGCCAGCGTACCGACAAATACAAAGATGTCACATCCTGGGGCACCAGACAAGGCGATAACGAGTACCTCACCGGCACGGGCCCCGCAGCTACCCAAGTCTTCGCGCAAGTCAACACCGACGGACTCGGCAACCGCATCATCGGTACAGCTTACAACTGTTCCGGCGCCACAACCCCTTGGGGAACAATCCTCTCCGCCGAAGAAAACTTCCAAGGTAGCGAACTATTCTTCGTCGGAGTTCAGGAAAACATCAAACCCAACGGTGGCCAAACCAGCTACGCCAAGGGCACTATCGGTGAGGAATTCGGCTTAGTCGGCGAAAAATACGGCTGGATGGTAGAAGTCGATCCCCTAGATCCGAGTTTCCGCCCCCGGAAGCACACATGGTTGGGCCGTTTCCGCCACGAAAACGTCGGGATTCGCGCTGAAGCAGGCCGCAAGTTAATAGGGTACATGGGGGACGATCGGCGCGGCGGACACACCTGGAAATTTGTCAGCAACGGTACTGTCACGAATCCCGCAGATAAAAACAACAGCCGATTATTTGAAGACGGCGTTTTGTACGTGGCCCAATATAACCGCAACGGTACTGGAAGATGGCTGCCACTGACATTAAATACCCCGACAAATCCGGTGCGTCCTTCTAAAGTTGGCGAGGCGGAATTAGCAAGTTTTGGCAAAGCTCAAAGAGATGCAAATACTCGCTTGCCCAAACGCGCCGGAATTGCTGGTCAAACCGAAGACGGCGGTTCTTTTGTAGTAGATACAACCAATGAAGCAACAGCAATTCCGGGCTACCAAAATAAAACTCTGGCTAATTTCTACAGCAGCCAAGGTGCGGTGTTAGTTGATGCTTTCTTAGCTGCTAATTTGATTGGTGGCACTCCGACGGCGCGCCCGGAAGATTTGGAAGTTAATCCTACTACTAAGGAAGTTTTCATTGCTTATACGGACGCAGCACCCGGAAGCGACGGCTATCCAGATTCTCGCATTTTTACTGTTGCTAAATACGGTAGCGCCGTCAACAGCACTCAGCAGTCGGGAGGACTTTACAAAATAATTGAAGACAGTCCAGACGGTGCAGGTTTGACGTTCCGCTGGCAGCGTTTGGCTCAAGGTGGAGAAGCGGGTTCGGTAGCTGGGGCGGGATTTGCTAGTGTAGATAATTTGGCTTTTGACACTCAAGGCAATGTTTGGGGCGTCACTGATATGTCTACGAGCACGCACAACGGTTTTGATGTCGGTGCGGCTGGAAAGCCAACGACGATCGACCACAAGAAGACGGGAAATGTGTCAGATTTTACTGGAGTTTTCGGCAACAATTGGCTGTTTTATATTCCGACTTCTGGGCCGAATGCAGGAACAGTAATTCCGTTTGCTTACGGCCCGAATCGGTGCGAAATGACTGGGCCGACTTTTGTGGGAGATACGCTGTTGCTTGCGGTGCAGCATCCTGGGGAAGATTGCCCGATCGATGATGGTACTGTACTGAGTCGGCAAATTGAAATGTTGGATTTGAACGGTGCTGTTTTCAATCAGACTCGGAGTGTGTCTCGCGGCAGTTTGTGGCCGAGTAATATTGAGAACGATCGGCGTCGTTCGCCGATGCCGTCGGTGATTGGAATTCGTCGGGTGCGATCGACTTCAACGGGTCAGTTTGTTTAAATCTCACATCTTGCACCATTCTCAAGAACAGGCAAGATGCCTGTTCCACAAGAAAATTCACTCTTTGTGGAACAGGCATCTTGCTTGTTCATAAAAGGCTTATTGAGAATGGTGCAACATCTCAGTTTTTACCGCCGATAAACGCCGATGAACGCCAAGGGAATTTTATCTGCGTTCATCTGTGTTTATCTGCTGATATCTGCGGTGGCAACTCCGACTTTAGCAGTTAATTTTGTGACAAATCATACTAACAGTATAAATGCCAGTCGGTATGATTTATTAGTACGATCGCCCTGTCCCGCTGATTTAGAAACTTTGGTCGATCGCCTGTTGCAAGATTTGCCGAGTTATGCTAATCGCGTAATTGTGCGATCGCACTTTTCTCCTAACACTAATACACCGCCCGGTTACGCGCTGCCGCAAATAATTTTAGCCGGCCGCCCGGAGTTTGAACCGCTACCTTTAAATTTTGAAGATGCACTTCCTGAAAATGCCAGTCAAGTTTTCATTACTACTTTGGAACGGCAGTATCGCGGGGGAAAACCAGTCGAAATTGAGCAATATCATTGGTTATTTTTCACTAAAACCGAGAACGGGTGGGAGTTGGTAAAAATCGTTTCTCGGTTTGGTACTGGGGCGGAGATTCGTCCTTTATTAGGTCAAGATAGTGAAAGCGAAATTGCTGAGGCTATTCGTTTGTGGTTGCGCGATTGTCAGGCAAAGCCATAGCTTTCGCTGGTTCAGATGATTTTTTTACACTTAAAAATAGCCTCTTGACAGCACGTCATCTTCGTCTAGTTCATCTTTACCAATCATCCCTTCAATCTCTTTTAAAAATCTCATAAAAACTTCCGGTGCAAAGGGGTTGTTATCGAGATGGTTGACAAAATAATCTTTATTTTTCTTTCTTCCCTCTACCGTACTAAAAGCACTTCTGATATTAGACGATAAGCGTTTTGCTTTTCTTAAAATTAGTATCTCATCAATAGCTGTGAGTGATGAGCTAATCGGCGACATATCAAGCCACTCACATAGCAAGAAATACTTGGCTCCTGGTACACTCAATTTTACATCCAGGGCAGTTGCTGCGCCCTCTTGAAACATGGTTTTATCAAGATTTGTTTTACACTCAGCCGCAACATAAGCAATATTTGCCTCACGGGAGGTAGTCTCCTTAAAATCTTGGTTATGAGAGGCTTTTAGGAATATTTTTCTACTAATTGCAAAATCTTGATCCTTGGCTCGAATACTCATCCCGCCGCCTTTTGGACTGAGTTTTAAACTTGACTCAAATCGTAGTGATGAAAAACACTGTGTTGGGCCAAAGGATAATTCTTTGTCCTTTAATGAATCTGCAAAGACGGTTGTAACTAAGATAGGTATAAATTCTTCAATAATTGAGTTGTCAAGTTTTAATTGCCCTTTTTGACGGTACAAAAAATCATTGTCACTGTCAAAAATTAGTTCAACGTCAATGTATCGCTTATAGGAGGTTAGATGGGATACCATCTCTGGAACAACTTTCAGATCATCCCCCCTGATGTTTTTAAGCGTTTCCAACCATTTTTTATAGTATTCGATTGCTTGATTAACACGCCGTTTATCTGTAGGAGGTAATTTCACGTTATCAAGTAATGCTGCTAGTTTGTCCCCATGTGGTTGAGCTAAATTAAACATAATTTTCTTCTTTTGGGTTGAGTATTTCAATGGTTTTTCGTGAACGCTGCAGATCGAAATAAGGTGAGGGCTGTACTGTGGCAGCCTTATCGATAGCATCCTTGATTTCATCTTTTACTTGTTCATTGGCTACGGAATAAGCAGATATTAAAGCTTCTATAGAAAGAGTTCTGGCTTGATGTATGGCAAAATAATACTGTAAGTCTTCTCTTTTTGTAAAGTGTAGTATATCTTCTTTGATAATTTTTCCATAACGATTTACAAAACTTCTTTCTTGACGGATATCTAAGCTAATCCCCAATACTTGACGAGCAACTTCTGCAACTAACTCCCCATTTAAAAAAGGCGTTCCTCTAATATTTGATTCTTTACCTACTACAAATATTATTCTACTGTTAGGGCGGCATATTCTTAACAATTCTTGCAAAGTATAGGCGAGGTCTAAGCAATATTGAATGACAGTTAGAAATCTATTACTTCTATGCTTGCGATTAGAACCAAACTCGGATTTTGCCACCTCTAAAATTTTCCAGTTTAGTGCTTCAGTAGAACCGCGATACTGCTGATGATAGTTAAATACATTGATATAAGGGGGGGAGGTAATCACAAGATTGACGCTGGAGTTTTGTAAGGGAACGTGTCTTGCATCGGCATTGTAGGCATTTATCGGCTTTTTACTATAGGGTAGTTTAAGGACAAAAGTAGCGATATTTTCCGCAAGTGTAAAAACTCTTGATTTGGTAAGTTTTTTGTTTTCTAAGTCTAGCAATATCACTAATACTTCATGTAGAATATTAAGGAAGTTTTCTTCATCATCAACGGCTACATCTACAATTTTATCTATTAAATCATTAGGTGTAAGTTCTTTTTGTATTGTTTGGAAGAGTGGCATTCTCTCCCATATCTCTGTTTTTAGTTGAGCGAGAAAACAATTGATACATTTTTCACGCTTTCCGGGTGAAATAGTGATGAATTTATAAGTGTTAGCTAGGATTAAAGCTGCTGGATTGATTTCTGTTCCGCAGGCTTCCACTCCGAATCTTCCTGCCTCATATAAAACTGTTCCACTACCTAAAAATGGATCAAAAATAACACTATTTTTAGTTGCGTATTTATCAATCAAAGTTTCGACGAACTGGGGTGAAAATTGCCCTTTCCAAGGAAGTGGATTAGTACGTTGTTTATCTTCAATGTCTAATAGTTCTTGAGGAATTTCTTGTCTATTGATAGGAGTTTCACTAAAAATACTAGAGACAACCATAATTCGGATTTTTACTACGGGGCGTGAATTTATGAATGGAAAGCGGGAACTTGTTTTGTAGATGGCAGGTAAAAATCAGAGATTGTTGGTGAAACCCGTCCCCTACTAATTGCACATGAAAATTAATTATAATTTTTCGGTGGGTGGGGGCGGGTTTTAAGATTGTGGGTAAAAATCCGAGATTGTGCCTCAAACCAGCCTACAAATCAACAAGAAAAATTGATTAGAATTGCTCTTTGAATTCATCCAGTTTAGCCTTGATAGCCTGCATATCTTGCCACATATACCATTTTGGAGTCTCCGGTTCGCGGGAGGGGTTTCGCAACAAGTACGACGGGTGAAAAATTGGCATACACAAACGATTTTCCCATTTAATCCATTGACCTCTGATTTTACTAATAGGCCGCTTGTCGCTTAGCAAAGCTTTGAGGGCTGTTGCACCAGTTAATAAAATAATTTTGGGGTCTAAGATGCGAATTTGTTCGAGCAAGTATGGTTTGCAAGCTTCGATTTCTTTTGCTGTCGGAGGGCGGTTGTTGGGAGGGCGACATTTGATGACGTTGGCAATGAATACGTCGGTTTCTGCACTCAATCCCACGGATTCTAAAATCTTATCTAACAGTTTGCCCGATCGCCCGACGAAGGGCAATCCGGTTTCGTCTTCGTTTTGTCCGGGCGCTTCTCCCACAATCAAAATTGAGGCTTGAGGATTGCCGCGCCCGATGACGGCGTGAGTGCGGCTGTTGCCCAATTCGCAGCGGTAGCAGCGGTTGCAGTGCTCGCCGATTTGTTCCATATTTTGATAAGTGCCGGGAGGAATGGGAATTTTGGCATTTGCTGGTATTGAGTCAGTTTGGAAAGTGGCACTTTGATTGTTGTCAAAAAGGCTGAGTTGCAAGTCGCTGGACATAAATTTTACAATTAGGGAGATATTTTGGAGTCTAGAGTTTATAGTTTAGATCGGGTTTGGTGATTTGAGATTGGCTAGAAGCTTGTAGGTGATGCTGTCGAGCGTACAATCTCCAATTAACACTGGCACAATCTCCAATTGTTTGGTTGAGCTCGTACAGGCAAAAATATGTTCTCTAACCCGTTTTTTGACGATCGCGCCGATGCAGGCGAAAAACTGGCCGAGGCAGTTGTGGACGAGTTCGGCAAGTTGAGTTTAATGACACAGAAGGCGGTGAAACCGATTGTTTACGCCTTGCCGCGCGGGGGTTTGCCCGTTGCTGTGCCGATTGCGCGCCGCTTGGGCTGTCCTTTGGATGTGGTTGTTGCCAAGAAAATTACTCGCCCAGATAATTTAGAATTGGCGATCGGGGCTGCAACTGCTGACGGTCACGTCCTCTGGGAAAAGCAAAAGCAGCACAATTTACGCTTGCAAAAATCAGCCCTGCCCCTGGCTCAAAATAATGCTCAATCTCTGCTGGCAGATTTGTCTCCGGGACGCCCCAATATCAGCGCGGCGGGGGCTTTGGCGATTTTGGTAGATGACGGCATTGCTACAGGGATGACGATGGCTGTGGCGGCTAAGGCTTTGGAGTCGCAGCAACCGCTGGCTTTGTGGATTTGCGCGCCTGTGGCCCCGGCAGATTTGATGGGATTTTTGGCCCAAATGGGCGATAAGTTGATCGTTCTGGAGACTCCTCACCCTTTTTACAGTGTCAGCCGCTTTTACGGGCAATTTCCGCAGGTTGAGACGGCGGAGGCTTTAAGGTGTTTGCAGCAACAAACTGAATGGCGATCGTAGGTTAAGCTAGAAGGCTAAATCCAAAAGCTCGATCGCTAAAACATGAGACCTTGGCAATATTGGTTTGACACTTTGATTCTGTCTACTCAGCACAATCCGCCTCGCTTTGTTGAGTTGGTGATGTTGACTTTGGCGATGATTTTGCTTGGGCTGTGGAGTGTAACATTGCAGTGGCAGTATTTAACGCTGTCTTTAAGTTATATAATTGGTTCGTCTTTTTCAATTTTGGTGCGGGAATCCATCGATCCACGGCCTCAATTTCAGCTAACTCACCTGACAGCTTTGTTGTTATTAATTATCAGTTTTTATAGTTTTGCTGAACTGATTAGGTAGTTGATGTTTTTTTTGACGAACCGCGAAGACGGGAAGAACCACAGGCGGGACGCCTGTTCCACAAAGGAAGAGAAGAGGATAGAAGAGAAGATCGAGAGTTCACAAATCATTAGCCCTCATCCTACATTCTCATGGGATTGATGTAAAATTATGCGGTTCCCGGCAGGATCGAAGGCATAGATTTCTAGACCGTGAGAAGCTTTGATAATTTCTCCGCTGGGCGGATAACCTAAAGCCCAAATTCGGGCGATCGCAGTTTCGATATCGCTGACTTCCAGACACAAACTCATGCCTGTTTTTGCTCGACTTGCAAATTCCGATTTGTGGGAATCTTTGGGTTTGAATATGCCGAGTCTTAAGCCTGGGAGTTGAAATTCAGCATAAGTATTGGGAATGTAAGGGTTGGGTTCTATGTCGAGAAATTTTGTGTAAAATTTAACTAGAACTTCTTTATCAAGGTCTGCTAAAGTCACTAGGGCGGCGCTGTATTGGAAACTCATATAAATTGGTAATGGGGAATTGGTAATATTATTATAACTTTTTATTGATTTAAAATCCTCCAATTCGTCCGACTATTTGGATTTTACCATGTGGAGAGCCTTGGAGAATCACAGCTTCGCCGCTTTGCGGTACAATATCAGTAATCGCGGTAATATTTACTTGATGAGTTACCATAATAATTGCGCCTTTAGTGTTGCGGTTGTCCACAATTAATTTGCGAATTGCTGCTGTTTGGCTGGCTTCTTTGCTGCTGTCGCTAAAGAACGAGTTCAGGGCTGGGAACGGTTCGACTTTGCCTATATTTATCAGTTTTGCTGTTTCCAAACACCGACACCACTGACTCGATAAAACTCTGGCCACTTTGATGTTGCGGTTGCGAAATTCGGCTCCAATTTGCTTGGCTTGGGTTCTTCCCTGTGCAGATAAATTGCGCTGGGTGGAACAGTCACCCAACTTAAAGTTAGCAGGATCTCCCGTACCTGGGGCGATCGCGTGTCGCATTGCTACCACCAACCCCGTTTCATCCCGCTGCAACAATTGCCACCCTGCTTGAGTTTGCGCGTTGGTTGCTGCCTCAGAACTTGCAGTTGCAGTAATTAAGCCGATCGACAATACTAAAGCTAGCGACCGGAAAAACCATTTCCAGTTAAGGTAAATCCGTGCAGCCATTGTTGCAGAAGTTAGGAATTAACTTATCATATTATAATACAACAAATATTGCTCTATGGAACTCACCAATTTTATTGCTCTGTCTGTCATTATTGCCCTCGTGCTGGGGATTGGGTTTGGAACAATGACTTGGGCTTACTTCGGCAATGGCAGCATTTCTGTACTCTTTAAAGAACCAATTTTAACTAACCCAGAATTTCCCGATACCGACAGCGGCAGCAAAGCTTCCGTTTATTTCCAACAAGGAATTGAGGCTTATCAGTCGGGAAAGTACCGCAAAGCCAAAGATAAATTTACCAGCGCTGTAGAACAAGTTTCAACTTTAGCAGAAGCTTACCACAATCGTGCATTGGCTTGTGCGAATTTGCGATCGGATGACGAGGCTGTTGCAGATTTGATCCGTGCCAGCGAATTATACCAACAGCAGGGGGCTGGATTTGCGATCGACACAATTAAACAAAATCTTGCCGCCTTGAAGCAGCGCAAATTAGAACGAGAAAAACAAAAAGCAGTAGCGACCTAAATTATTAGGTTCGGCCCCTGGAACTCAACCCACACCTAGAGTTTTGGTCTGACAAACCCGGTTTCTTTAATGTGGTTGGGAGAAACCGGGTTTGTTTACATAATTTTTATTAAAGTTGAAAATCAAGTTTTAACATTCTCCCGCTCAACTAAATTGTTCTGGAATCTTCTATTTGGTCGATTTGAGAAATCATCATTTCTCGGCTAGGTGCCACAACTCGATAATTAGTAATGGGATCGTAAGCTTCCCACTCTTGAGTCACTTCGCTGTCTTGCCACAAAAACCATTCCCGGTAAATTTCGCCGTCATCAATGTCGCCGCACAAGGGAAGCCAATCATCTCCTCCCAAGCTCTCAAAATCTCCTCCTACTAAGTCAATCCAAGCTGCAAGGATACAAGAGTCACTAGCATTATTATTAACAGCAACGGTGTTAGATTCAATAGAAGTTTCGGGAAAACAAAGTGTGGATTTCATAAGCTGTACCTGAATGTTATGTTATTAATTTATAAAAAAATCCTCTACGGCAGTGACAGCAGAATGCCGCTATCTCAACCTCCACAGTTCCCACCTCGAAAAACCTTGACACCCAAAGCGCTCAAATGCCTCTGCTGTAAGACTTGAGACCGCTTTGAGTCAAGTCGCTACACAGGCTAAATTGAGCCACTTTGCCAACTGGCATACAAGAAAGCCCGATCGACCAAATATTGCTGGCGAAGGATCTCGCGCATTAAGGAGCAAAGACAGCGCGACTGGCAATTGTATACTGGGTAAGTTGGCGAGTTTCCGTACAGTTTTTGTGATAAAATTAGCAGTAACCGGACTTTCGTACCGACAGCCGGGTCTTGTCAAAAGCTTTCCAACGAGCTTTCCAATCGTGGTGCGATCGCCAGTTTTGATTTATTGTTAATTTTGCGAAGTCCCGATCGACTGTTAGGGAAAAAAATTATGCAAGCAACCAACCAAGAAGGAATTATCAATCTGACAATCCACTATACCAACGGCAAACAGCAACACTTCCAGTTCATTGCGCCAGAGGGAACAGTAGGAGAGCAAGCAACTTTAGGCACTCGCCTGCACAAAATGTTGACAGCAGACCCGGTAATTCTCGAATTGGCAGATAAACTGGTAGTTATCCCAGTTCACAACATACAAAGTATTGAAATATCGCCGGTTCCTCCCAAATTGCCAGAGGGTGTCCTTTACCCAATGCGAGAAATCAAGAAATAGCTAAGGTGTTCTGCATCTAAATTTAACAGAAATGGCGGGCAAGATGCCCACCCCACGCAAGCTTTTAATAAACAGAAATTTCCCCATTAAATGCGCGAAAAGTTATTACAGCTCACAGATGGAAATTACCCAAAAATTTGTCGATCGCAGGGACGATATATGTGGCATGAGTGAGGGGAATAATTGCCGATTTCGCAGACTTTAACTTACCGAAAAAAATGCTAGAACTCCACTGTCACACAACTTATTCCGACGGCACTCTCACCCCTGCCGAACTCGTAGCCGCGGCTGCGTCTTCGGGGGTTCGCGCCTTGGCTGTCACGGATCATGATACGATGTCGGGTTGGGATGAAGCCTTCGCCGCTGCTGCTTTGCACGGTATAGAAATAGTCCCCGGACTCGAACTCAGCACCGTTCACAACGGCCGTTCCCTGCACATTTTAGGTTTTTATCCTGATGCAAATAAGTTGCGAGTTCCTTTGAACGATCGCCTGGAAGGAAGGTTTCGCCGATCGCAGGAAATGGTCGAAAAATTAGCAGCAATGGGATACGCGATCGAACTGCCAAAAACATCCCCAGGAATGGCACCGGGACGGCCTCACATTGCCTCTGCACTTGTAAAAGCCGGTCACGCGAAATCATCGCGGGAAGCATTCGATCGCTGGCTGGGAGATGACGGCCCGGCTTATGTTCATTACGAGAAATTCTCGATCGTCGAAGGCATTGATTTACTGAAAAGTTGCGGCGCAGTACCGGTGTGGGCTCACCCTTATTTATTTCGCGGCGGCGCTGTTGAGGAAGTCTTAAAAGAATTAGTAGATGCGGGTTTAATGGGAGTTGAAGTATACCATCCCACCCACAGTTCTAGCCAAATCCAAAAGTTGAAAGATTTGTGTCTTCATTACGGTTTGCTGGCAACGGGTGGCAGCGATTATCACGGCCCAGATCCGGAAAGGAAAGCAGCAGATAGCACCCAATTGAATATGCTGCATTTGCCGTTAGAATTGCTGGAACCGATTAAAGTTGCTGCGGCGAGTTTGAAATAGTTGTTTAGGACTCATATTTTACAGCATTCTCAATTAGGCTTTTATGAACAGGCAAGATGCCTGTTCCACAAGAAAATTTATCTTTTGTGGAACGGGCCGGAGAGCCCGTTCTTGAGAATGGTGCAACATCTCAGTTATGACGAATTTGGCCGACGTATTCAGTGGTAAAAAAAAGGAATCCTTCGCTTTTTGAGTGAGTAATTTGTACTAAGTAAATCATCAGCAGAAGATCGATGTCAAGCAGAATATAAATTAATATGAAGTTAAAGGCAATTGCAGGCGAGTTGATTTTACAATGTTACTAAAGCAACTTGCCAAACGGAGCTTATCATGAGTACAGAAGACAGAGCGAAGGCGATCGGCAAAAATTTAGAAGGCAAAGCTCAGGAAATTTTCGGCAACATCACGGGAAACAGAAAAGACCAGGTTGAAGGTAAAGCCAAACAAGCGGAAGCTGCCGCCCGCCACGCTGCAGAAGATGCTAAAAATGCGGTGAAAAATCTGGCAGATAAAGCCAAAAGGTCGATCGACAAATTGTAAGCTGTCGATCATCTAAATTTTATTTTTGGGGCGGGCGAGATGCCCACCCCACAATAATTTTATAGCGCCTTGAATGTAAAATTTGTATGGGTCTGAGCTGAGCAAATCCTTTGTCATCAATGGGGTTTGATATAATTTATTCTGGGAATTTGCATAAAACTGAGGTCGATCGCAATTACTTGTTGTGCTCTTTAAAAACCAGTATCTAGGCGGGGCGGGTTTAGGAGATATTTAGTTTTCAACATAGATGGTTGGTAAAACCCGCCCCTACGATCGCACAAATTATCCAATAACGAATCAACATATTTCACCTACATTAATCCCCGTTCACCTGCGCTTAAAAATCGGGTTCCGCAGCCAAAAGCTCGATCGACAAATCCATCTGTTCCTTCCCCCGCGCCAAAAAGCTTTCGCACTCCTGCCAACACTCCACAGCCACCCCAAACTGCTCGAAAACCTCCTCAAGAGGCAATTCTCCCGATTCCACCCGATCGATAATCGCTTCAATTCGATCGACCGTTTCCTCATAATTCCAGTCAGACTGGCGCAACTGCGAATCAATCATAACTTTTCTTCCGCATCCAATACTTCTACAATCTTAACTTTCAGCACGCCCCGACTCAACCTCACAGTCAATTCCTCTCCCAATTCCAAACCGTAAGTTGTGCGGACGATCGTACCGTCACTTTGGATTACCGCCGCATAACCCCTTTGCAATACCGCCGCCGGATTCAGTGCGGATAACTTTTCTTGCAATACTTCTAGTTTACCAGTTGCTTGCCGCAAAGTTCGGGATGTCGCAGGCAAACGTTTTAATCGATTTTGTAACAGTTGCAAATGCTCTTCTTCTGTCTGAAATCTTGCCCGCACAGCACTTGCTAAATTGACCATTCGCTGCTTGTGTTCAAAGTAAAGATCTGCTAAAATTGGTACTGCTTGAGCGGCCGCCGCAGTGGGAGTGTGCGCTCGTTTATCTGCTACTAAATCGGCGAGAGATTCGTCTCTTTCGTGCCCGATACCGGTGATAATTGGAATCGCACAATTGGCGATCGCCCTGACAACTTTCTCATCATTAAAACAAGCCAAATCTTCCGCAGAACCGCCGCCCCGCCCTAAAATGATCACATCCGCCCTACCGTCCAATTCTACCCGGGCGATCGCGCGGGCGATCGCAGCAGCAGCCAATTCTCCCTGCACTCCAGTCGGCGACAGCAACACCCGCAAACCCGGATATCTTTGGGCTAGAGTCCGCTGAATGTCTCCCCAAGCAGCGCCAGTATCGGATGTCACCACGGCCACAATTTGCGGGTGTGCGGGAATCGGACGCTTTCGGGCGGGATCGAAGAAACCCTCAGCATCCAAGCGCGATCGCAATTGCTGCAACCGCAAAGCCTGCAATCCTGCCCCAGCCGGTAGCGATTGCACAACAGTCAACTGGTACTCGCCGCGATTTTTGTAAACCCGGATGCTTCCCAAAACCAGCAACTGTTCCCCTTTTTCCGGGATTTGCACCAATTTTTGCCGCTGAGAATTCCACACCACGCAGCGAATAGCAGCGCTTTTGTCGGTGTCGCAGAGAGTGAAAAAGCAGCCGCTGGGGTGGTGCGAAACGTTCGACACCTCGCCTGTCAGCCAAACTGATTGCAGGTTGCGATCGCCCTCCAACAAGTCTTGCAGGTATGATGTTAGTCCGGCCACAGATAAAGCTGTATCGGGAAGAATTGAAGTCATCCAATTTTAGATTTTAGATTTTAGATTTTAGATTTTAGCTACTATCAATGCTTCGGGCAGTGTGTGATTGCCAAGCGTAAAATAAGGGTTTCAGGGCGATTGCCGAATCGACTTGCTAACGAAAAATCAAGGGTTTCAGAATACAATCTCAAAATAGTCCGGACTATTGTACTATATCTAAGGTAATTTATTTGTAGGCTGAACGGGCGATCGTAATTTTAACTGCAAACAAACTAATGATATCAGATACAATGACTTCGATGAATGTGCTGCGCCAAGAGGCGGCGGCGATCGGCATTACTGAGGAAGAAGCCAGAAAATATGGCGACCTCAGACATAAAAGAACTTGGTCTTTGGCGATCGAACATCACCTCTCAATGCAAGATTTTGCCGATCGCATAGAACAATCCTTCACAACTTCCGAACCCGATTCCTCCAGCGCACTCAACCACTCTCAGACTGCGGAGTCGAAAGACTATGGTATTCAGCTAACAGCGAACCTAGGCGAATCTAGAGTAACCAGGGAGAACCAAACAGCCTCTCTTGCTTCGCCACAACAGCAAGCAGTAGCAATCGGGCGATCGCACGGTAATTCCGACCACCGCAGCGACCAAAACCGAGGTTTTAAACAAGTAGTTCAAAATCATATTAAAGCATTAACAATTGCATCCGCATCCCGCACAAACCTGCCCCATTCACAACTGGGCAATTGGGTTTGTCCTGAGTGTGGGCCCGAGGGCGAATTGGGTTGTTACCTTTGCGCCGGAGAAGGCAATGTAGGGGACATTGCAGCTATTGGCTGGACGCTAGCTTATATGGAAATGTTGGGCTGTTCGGCTCGCGAAATTGAACCGTTGAGAAAATTTTCGCCTTCATTGAATATTCTGGAATTGAATTTCAAAGTTTGTGTTGCTATCAAACAAAGTAGCGAAGTTTTAGCCAGGACGGAGAAATGGGTAAGATTGAAGGAACAAGGAATGCACGACACTGATTTTGACACGGATACACGGATTAATTCTTAATGGTGATTCAGAAGTGAGAAGAAAAAACAACTATCAGTGTATCCGTGACTTCCGTGTCGTGCTGTTGGGCATTAGTCTCAATAAAACTTCAAAATTCACTCATCCCCACCTAAAAATTACTCCAAATTAAGTATTGATTCTAGCTTTTTCAAAGCAAATTCCAAGTCGTCATTAACAACTTGGAAATCGAATTCCCCCGCAGCTTCAATTTCCTCTTTAGCCCGCACCAACCGACGGGCGATCGCACTTTCGGAATCTTGACCCCGACTCCGCAGCCGCCGCTCCAATTCTTCCCAAGAAGGAGGTAAAATAAAAATTCGCAGCGCCTCTGGAAACTTATTTCTAATTTGCCTAGCCCCTTCGAGCTCAATTTCGAGCAATACCCATTTTCCCTCACCAATTCCTTGCTTGAGACCAAAATAAGGAGTACCGTAAAAATTACCGGCAAACTCGGCCCATTCCGCCAACTCTCCAGCCTCAACCATTTGTTCAAAGCGGCTGCGGCTGACAAAATAGTAGTGCTGTCCCTCAATTTCTCCCTCACGGGGCTCACGAGTTGTCACCGATACCGAAAGATATAATTCGGAATGGCGATTGAGGAGCGATCGTACTAAGGTGCCTTTCCCCACACCGCTAGGCCCCGTCAGAACAATTAATTTACCAGATTTCATTTTTAGAAGAGAAACGTGTAACAATTCAAGTTTTCGCTTACTCTAAACTGTAAGCGCTCAAATTGCAACTGACAAACCTCAATCATCCCGACTTTGACCGTCTTTGCTCACCACAAAACGATTAGCAACCGTTTCCGGCTGAATCGCCGAGAGGATGACGTGACTCGAATCTGTAATAATTACCGCTCTCGTGCGGCGCCCGTAAGTAGCGTCAACCAGTTGTCCCCGCTCCCGCGCATCAGTAATAATCCGCTTAATTGGCGCTGACTCTGGACTGACAATGGCAATCACTCGATTAGCAGACACAATGTTACCAAAACCGATATTAATTAATTGAATATCCATGAAAATCTTAATCTATGGGTGAACGACTAACTATCAATCCTTACTTTTTATCATATAATATACAACGATTTTTTCTGATAATCCTCAAATTAATCTCAACTAAGTTTTTTAGTTTCTACCTAAAATTTTTACCCTTTTGACACCCAGTACGCCGTTCTTTATCAAAAATTCAAAAAAGACTCGCTGTTGTAGCTCTATCTTAAAGATTTGGTAAAAGCGTCGATTTTTAGTTGCAAATAAAAGCATTAGCTGTAGCGAGAAAAGAGTCCGTCAATGTTGCGAAATATAAAGTTAATTTCAGGGAGAGGGAAAGTTAAGTATAATCAGTGATCAATGACAACAAATATTCACAAATGCTAGTTTGATGAGCATTAAACCTAAACTAAAAGCTGCTGGCGATCCTCTTCGTTGGCGTAGCCCCCGTAGGGGCGGGCTTCGCTAACGCACTTTTTGCCCGATTTTCCACAAAAATATTGGGGATGATGTGCCAAACTACAGATGTTTATTGCATGATTTTCTACAATAAAATTGGTTTGTAGTGAGGACTTTAGTCCTATTAATACCAATAAAAAAGTGTTGCTAGAATTCTCAATTTTATAACTATTATGAAATTTTGTCGAGTCCCGCGCCGGACACGGCATTGCCGTTTCCCTACAGATGATAGCAGGATTATAGCTAGCAAGAATGGGGGGAATTAGTATAAAAATCTGAACCTTTTAGTTTTTACTACAAACATTTTGAATTCAGCACAAGTTAGGCAAAAAGTGGTTTGACGCATGATATGAATTCCGGTTGAATTGGAATGATTAAACCGCAGAGGACACAGAGAACACAGAGGAAGAGAACAGAGAGATATAATTACGATGCTACTGGATTTGATATGAATTATAGCGGTAATAATTCATGCACACCGCACCCTACACATACAGGATATGTGTAAATCTTGTTTAACAAAAAACAGGGATTAATGCAGATAAATTCACCCGCATTAATCCCCACTAATTGCACACTTAAATTAAGCGGCAACTAAACCGCTGTGCCTCAACAAAGCTTTAGTGCTCGGTTCGCGTCCCCGGAAAGTTTTAAACACTTCCATCGGGTGCAAACTGCCGCCCAATCCTAACACTGTATCTCGGAAGCGCTTGCCTGTAGAGGCGATCGCACTTTCATCTTCCAAACCCGCTTCCTCAAAAGCTGCAAAAGCATCAGCGCTGAGCACTTCCGCCCATTTATAACTGTAATACCCCGCCGCATAGCCACCCGCAAAAATGTGTCCGAAAGCGCACAAAAATGCGTCTTCTTCCAGAGGAGGCAAAACAGTGGTAGTTTTAGCGATACGGTTGCGGACATCGGCCACAGTTTCGCTGCCGCCCGATCGATAGCGGTGGTGCAATTCGATGTCAACGCTGCTAAAATGTACTTGCCTGAGCATGACGGTGCCGCTCATGTAGTGGCGCGCTGCTAGCAGTTTTTGGTAATAGTGTTCCGGCAAAGTTTCCCCGGTTTCGTAATGCTTTGCCATCCCGAACAAAGTCGCGCGATCGTAACACCAATTTTCCATAAATTGACTGGGCAATTCCACTGCATCCCACTCAACATTATTGATGCCCGAAGCCCCCGGATAGTCTACCGTTGTCAGCATATGCTGCAAACCGTGACCGAATTCGTGAAACAAAGTTTCGACTTCCAAGAAAGTCATTAAACTCGGTTTGCCGTCAACCGGAGGACTTTGGTTGCACACCAAATAAGCCACCGGCAACCGCGTGGTTGTTTTTCCCGCTTCCACAAATTTAGCGCGCACCACGCACTCGTCCATCCAAGCACCGCCGCGCTTTTCTTCGGGGCGGCTGTAGGGGTCTAAATAGAAATTGGCGATCGTATTTCCTGCTTCATCATCTATTTGGAAATAGCGCACATCTTTGTGCCACACAGGAGTTTGACCGTCCGCCGCAGTTACTGTCACGCCAAACAGCCGCTTTACTAATCCAAATAACCCCTCTAATACCTGTGGCAAAGCAAAATAAGGGCGCAATTCTTCGGCACTAAAAGCAAACTTTTCTTCCCTGCGCCGTTCCGACCAAAAACCAATATCCCAGTGCTTCAAATCTCCAGCTTCCGCCGCGCCTTTTTCCGCAGCAAAAGCCTTCAATTCTTCCAAATCTTTGACAGCAGCATCATAACTAGCCTGACGCAATTCTTCTAACAAAGCTTCCACTGCTGTAACGTCGGGAGCCATTTTGCTCGCCAAGCTCAATTCGGCATAACTACTAAACCCTAGCAAAGCAGCTTTTTCCTGGCGCAAAGCTAAAATGCGATCGGTTAACGGCCAGTTATTCAATTCTCCGCTACTTGCTCTGCCGACAAAAGCTTTGTACAACTTTTCGCGCAAGTCGCGGCGGGTGCTGTGCTGCATGAAAGGGCCGTAACTCGGAAAGTCTAAAGTAATCCGCCAAGGGCCGTTTTCGGGATCTGCATTTTCTTCGCCAGCGCTGCGAGCGGCTTGAGCTGCTAAACTCAACAAACTCGGCGGCAAACCGTCAATTTCGTCTTTGTTTGTGAGGGTGATGCTGAATGCTTTGGTAGCGTCGAGGACGTGATTGGAAAATTGGGTAGTAATTTCGGCCAATTCTAATTGAATGGCATTAAAACGCTCTTTTTGCTCGCCTTCTAAACCGACGCCGGAGAGTTGGGCGTCTCGGAGAGCGGCTTCGACAATTCGCTTTTGAGCTGACTCTAAGCTGTCCCAATTTTCACTAGCCCGCAGCGCTTTAAAAGCTTCATAAAGCGGTTTGCTTTGACTGAGCTTGCTCCAAAATTTTACTACTTCCGGCTGCACTGTTTCGTGAGCCGATCGCAGTTCCGGGCTATTTTTCACACCCATCAAATGTCCGACAATGCTCCAGCTCCAATTTAAACGCTCTCCGAGTCGCTGCAATGGTTCTACTAAGCCGCTCCAAGTCGGTTCTACAGAGGCTTCTAAGTCAGCTAGCGAGGCTTCTAGTTCGGTCAGCAGTTGGGTAACAGCGGGGACTACGTGTTCTGGTTTGATCGCGTCAAATGGAGGCAATCCTTGACCGATTAGTAACGGGTTATCAGCAATAGTTACGGTTGCAGTCATTTAATTTTCTTGTAACAGGTTGAAAATAGGTGAACTAGACAGATTAGCTTTTAATCTTTTAACACAGTTGTCGAAAAAGTAGGACTCGATCGGGCGTGAGTCGGAGAGTCGGAGAGTGTCGAGCGTGTCCGAGGGGAAAAGTATTCCTTCTGACTGATGACTAATGACTGCTGACTGTTGACTGTTGACTGTTGACTGTTGACTGCTGACTAATGACTGTTGACTGATGACTGCTGACTGCTGACTAATGACTATTGACTAATGACTGCTGACTAATGACTGATGACTAATGACTGCTGACTAATGACTAATGACGGGTCTCTTGTGTGTGCTGCAACTCCTTGACAACTGAGATTAAGCGCTTGAGGTGAGGTTTGACAACTTCTTGCTGCTCGTGTTCCAAACGGTGGATTTGAGCTTGGACAATAGACAAATCCGCAGTCGATTGGTGTGCGGGAGCTTGCAGTTGGCTTTGCAAATTGGCCATGACTTTTTGGATTTCCAAAAATCTAGTATTTACTACTTCCCAGTCGTCTCGGCTGATAGAAGTTTCTGCCAAGCCTTGCGTGGCGCTTTGCAGTTGCTCTATAGCCTGTTCCACAGCTTGGAGATTCGCCCGTTGGCCAACCGATAAATCTTGCACTTGTTCGCTCACCTGCTGGCGGACATCGAGCACAGCAGACGCCACGATTTCTTGCAAAGAAGCTACCGACTCTCCTAAACTCAGCAACTGCCTCTGGATGTCTATCGACTCCTCAACAGCCTCATGCCTAGGCAGTGCGGCCATTTGCTGGCGCAGCGCTGCAATATCTGCAGACAACTGCCTGCGTAATTTAACAATTACCGTCACCGCCGTTTTTTCGACTTTATTGACAGACTTTTGGACTTGGGCCATTTCCGAATTTTGATGCACCCGCACTTGCTGCTCGAACCGATACCGGTTAGCAACATTCAGCGACAAAGCCAAGGTTAGGGGAGCAACCCCGTAAAAAGCTTGACCCGACACTGCCACCGCCAGGGAACCCACACCAGAGGCCGCCAGAGAGGCGTACTCTGCCAGCTCCAGCCAGTGCCTTTGAGGAAAACTTGGTGTCAAGTGGTTTGCAACAGAGGGTTTTGGCTTCCGCACGGCTCTTTGGGTCATAGTATTTGCTCGTTGTGGGTAAGGTTGCGAGACTGGGTGGAGCATCGATTTCTATCCTTTTTCAGTTATATGTTTTAGATTATTTCTTGGCACTCTTCTATTTTTACCTTTGTGAGTAAGTTAAGGATGACTGCCATATTATTATGTATTTGGGAGCCTGTGGCGATCGCGCCCAATTCCGGCTGTTAAAAGGTTCGCCCCAACGCGCCCTCTATTTTACAGGAGTTAGCGCCATCGGGTTCGGGCGATCGACAATAGCTGTCCGGGCTAACCGAACAATGCCTAAGACGATTTTAGATTTTAGATTTTAGATTAAAAGTTAAAAAATGCGACCTACTGAGGGCGATCGTCGTTTGGAGCGTGTCGGGAGTTGCCTTTTTGTTCGCGCATTGGTATAATTTACTCTTTCTCAATTGCCCCTCTCAAATTTACAGCAAAAATTGACCAATGAACTCAGAAAGACCCGGAATTGGCGATCGGCTAAAATCTATTTTCAGTATCGCCATCTTTATCATTCTCGTACTAGGAGTAGGCTTTTTAAGCGTTAATTTTATTTCAGCTCTCTATGCAAAATTTTCTTAAAATTAGTCTTGGACGCATGGGGTTCAGAAACCGGGTTTTTTGCGAGAATATTTTGTCGCAGCCACAGATTCCATGAAAAACCCGGTTTCTTTGGCTTTGATGCGTAAGTCCTGAAAATGACTGATGAGTAACGTTCTTTTTTTAGATTTCCCATTTCGCCGAAGTTGGCGGGAATGTGGAATATTGTGTTTTTTTCAAAATTTATTATAATTTCAACTGTAAAGATTGTGGTCGGGGTCTAGCCAGACAATATAAAAAACATTTTCACTAAAAAAGCCATGCACTCTGCCGTATTCATTAGCAGATATTTGAAACTGGTAGGGGATATTGATTAGGATATCTTCATTGGGAATCCCAAAGCCATTAGGTTCAGTAGTATTTTTCCAAACTATGCCATGACAGCGCAGACTTTTACTTTGATTATTGATAATTTCTTGAGCGTTCAATTGTGACAAATCGCGCAGCCTTCTCAGTAAAGACGCTAGATACTTAGCATCTCTACCGCTAATTGAAAACTTATCTTTATCATCCTGATAATACCTGAAAGAAAAACTAACTCCTTCCGGTATTTTTACATCGAGACGATTGATGCTAGATAAAGATTCCTGGCGGCGTATATCTGCTTTCTTAATTTTCTTCGATGACACGGCTTTTGTAAAATTCTCTCATTGATTCCTTCGTAATAATAGCATGAGAAGGTTCATCTTTTGGCAAATCACCTCTAGCATTAATCCAAGGGTCTTCGCGGCGCACCATCAATTCTAACTCATAGGCATCGCAAAAGAAATATTCGTCGGATAACTCGTCTAAAAACTCTTGTACTTCTTCGGGAAATTCGGGTTTTTCGACTTCTTTCAGAATTGGCTTCCAGTCAAATTGTTCTTTGTATTCATAAAATAAAGCCGGGATAGTTGGCCCGTGCACCCAAGCTTCAAAATCTTCATCAAAAAGCGGTGTATCTTCAAAGGCTAAATACCATGCTTGGGCGTAGTACAATAGTTTTTGTAGCTTGTGGTTGCTGAGATAGGAGCCTACATCATTCGCGAACCAGATGTAGTAATCAGCTAGTTTTGAGGCTGTTGTGACTGTAGTTATTGTGGTCATATAACTCGACTAAATAAGTTTTGTATTCTATGATAGCACAGTCACCACTCTTTATGATGGGGCGGTTGAAACCGCTTCTTGTCAAACAAAGTCTGCCTCTGCAGACTAAGAAATAAAGGAGGTATTTAAGCCGGATTGGGTATAACTGAAATCTTACCCTCTGTCAAAAATTTGTAGGGGCGGGTTCACCAACAATAATTGCCTAAAACCCACAATCTCGCACCATTCTCAAGAACGGGCTCTCCGGCCCGTTCCACAAAAGATGAATTTTCTTGTGGAACAGGCATCTTGCCTGTTCCTAAAAGATTTATCGAGAATGGTGCAAGATGTTAGTTACAACCCTTTGATATATTGCTTCAGTACAGTTGACAAAGTGTAAAGACTTGCTTCTTTTTCGATCAAGCAGCGCCGCGATAGAGATTGCAATGCGTTTAGCAAATCGGATGATGATATTTGTCCGTTTTGTAGCAATTTGGCGAAGTTTACTGGCTGGTTTTCTGTCGCCAACAATGACATCACTTGTTTTTCTAGTTCGGAAGTGCGATCGTACTGCTGTTGTAAAACATCTTTCAAATCTTCGGGTAACAATATGGTATCATCTATTAATAACTCACTCGCGCCGATTCCCAACTCTTGAATCAAAGTCGCCACGCTTTTTAACCAGAAGGGGTTGCCTTGGTAGCGGTGAATGAGTGCTTCGCAGTTATCGATTTCTACTAATCCTTTATCTCTGAGAATTTCTCCTGCGGCTACGGTGTCTAAGCCAGTGAGTTGTAAGGTATGAATGGGAGTATTTTCGCTGGTGAGTTGAGGAACTTCTTTCGGCGGTTCCCAACCGACTAGCAGCAAGCAACTTTGATGGGATAATTTTTCTATTTGTTTGAATAGGGAGCGATATTCTTCGTATTTTGGTTTATATTTTCCTGCCAATTCGCCACTACAGAAAAGGTTGTGAATGTCATCTAAGACTACTAAACAGCGATGGTTTTGTAAATATTTAATCAGCGGTAAGGGTTTCTGGTTTGTTGGGGATGAATCTTGTTTTTCTGACTGGGAAAAAAGCTGTATTAGGTTAGATTGAAATTTATCGATGGTGGGAAATTCGTCTAGTGTGTACCAAGCTGCGTATTCAAACTCGTCTTTGATTTGTTGTACGAGTTGTACTGCTAGGGATGTTTTGCCGATTCCGCTGATACCGGTGAGGGTGATGAGGCGGCAGTTTTGTTGTAGAATCCAGGTTGTGAGGGTTTGGAGTTGAGGGGTGCGATCGTAAAAAGCACCCAACTCCGGCATCTCGCTTAAATCTTGATGTAAAGTTTTGGTTGGTTTTGCGTTAGCTGTTTCCTGATTTGGTGAGTGGGAGTTTGGGATATCTGGCGGGTCTCTGTTTTCTCCACAAAAATTAACGAAGCCTATTTGCACAGAGTCTTGTGCATAATGTGAAACTATCGAGACTTGCAACCTCTCCATTGCCGATCGAACATTCGTTTTATTAACATCTTCTCCCAACTCTTCTGAAAGTATCTGCCATAATTGCGATCCGACTTGCCGAACGCTACTTTCAGAACAGTCAAAGTCTTTGGCTATGTGCTTGTATGTCTCGCGTTGTAGAGTGCCTTGGAGTATCGCTGCTTGTAAATCGTCAAGGTGCTTACCAGTTTTGGCAAATACTATCCCATCAGCCAGCTTTAACATTTCTTTAAGATTCATCGGTTCAAGAAAATTGAAATAGTTTATGTATTATCGATCACATTTTACTACTTTTTAGTACATTTTTGTACAAAAATGTACTAAAAAGCAGTAAAAACAGTGAAATAAGAGTAAAGATTCAGGCAAAATAGAACATTTTTTTATTAAAAAATTTAGGATTTATAAGAGCTATAGGAGAAGTATCAAATAGTAGATTTAAGGATTTTAGAAATGCAGTATGCGAACATTGGAAAGCGCTCCTTGGCTTTTTTCCTTGACTTGATTATCTGGTTGGTCTTAACCTCAATCATCTATGGATTAGTAACCGGATTTTTTCCAGCTCTATTTCCAGCGCTATTTAAAGACATTACGACTACCTCTACAGGAGCTAGCGATCAACTATTTTGGTTGATATTTATTATTGTGGGTTGGCCTTACCACTCGATAAATCATAGTTCTCCTAGACAAGCAACACTCGGTAAAAGAGCTTTTGGAATTATTGTATCTGACCTAAATGAAAATCAAATTTCATTTGGCCGAGCAACCGGAAGGTATTTCTGTTTTGTGTTATTCACTGTATTAGTTTTAGTTGACTTTCTTTCAGTTCCTTTCACTGATAATAATCAGGCACTTCATGATTTGATTACTAGAACAGTAGTTATTGAAAAATAACGGTTTCCAAGGCGCTATTTCTTTTTTCAGACGATCTAGAGCCTAAAATGAAAGATCGATCGCCCTGACTATTTTTTCAACCCGGAGCGATCGCCCTTTCTTTCTTCTGATGAGGAATATCCTAAAATGAAAGAGCGATCGCCCTTTCTTGTTTCAGATGACCGATCGCCTAAAATGAAAGATCGATCGCCCTTCACACCAAATACCCAACACTGCGATGATTCTACCAAGATCGATCGTCCTTTCTATCAACTCCTGAAAACTTGCACTTTTTCCTCTATATCCAATCCCCCTTCGCCTAAAGCATCAGCCGAAGAATGACGAGCGATAAACTCATCTAACAGCTCAAAAAACCGATCGAGTGCTTTGCTTTCATCCTCCGAATAAAACAGAATGACGTTAGCCCAAGATTGGCTAGTCTGCACGTTGAATCTTTTTCGTATCCACTCAGGAAACTGCATAAAATCGCTATCTTGTTTCGTTGGCTGTTCTCCTAACTCATATTTAGCAATGCTGTAACCCGATAAAAAAGCCTGAAGACAAATAATTGAATGTCGTCCCAAGTACATTGAAGGAGCTTTCTTAATTTTCTCAATCAGCGTATATAAATCGTGCATTTTTCACCTCATTTTTTTGAAAATAACTGTAAGTTTTGCTGCTCAAAATTCCTCTTCTATAATCTTAAAACTTCCCATACCCAGTTCCAGAGTAGGTGATGTTAAATTTTGTAGCCATTCCTGCCGATTCACGCCACTACAATCTATATTATCAAACACAATTTCCTGTTCGTCGATTGTAATTGATATCCCTTGATGGTAGCCATTAGTAGCAATTTGCTGCTGTCGTCGTAAATCATAAATCACTGACCAAGGTAGGTCTTGCCTTTCTAAATCCAGTTTAATCTGCTTACCATTTAGGTTTCTGATGGTCAAGAACTCTTTGATAGCCTGACTGCATTCAACACATTGAAAGACCCCATAGCGACTGGCAATTTTAGCGATATCTTCTCGAATTTCATCTAAACTACTCGGATCTAAACTCAAAGTGTAAAGTTTACCTCCTATATTTAGGTACAAGTATATCTCAAAATCATTGCCATTGAGCGGGCAGATTGCGTAGCGTGCGATCGCGCTCTTGCAAGGCTTGTCCAAGGGATCGCGAGATCCCTTCACACCAAATACCCAACACTGCGATGATTCTACCAAGTGCGATCGCCCATCAAAACTAATAGCGATCGCCGTTACAATCAAAGTATCAATCCTCGTGAGATGCCGCGATGACCCTCAAAGAACTCCTCATCCAAGAAATCGATAGCACCCCTGACGAACTGCTTGCGGATCTTCTCAGTTTGGTACGATCGCTAAAATCCACTCCAAACCCCCAACTTAATACCTACGAACAACTGCTAGAGCGTATCGACTACCTCGAAGCTATCATCGGCATCCGCAAAGGACTTGAAAGCTTCGATCGAGGTGAAGGTATTCCAGCCGAGAGAGCTATGACAGCGCTACAGCAGCAGTTCAACATCCCCCCTCGTCTATGAGTTATCAAGTCCTAATCCAACCACCCGCCTTTCAAGAAATTGAAAACGCCTACCGTTGGATGTGCGATTATCTGAGTGCTGATGCCGCAAATCAGTGGTACTACGACCTCCAAGATGTGATCGCATCCCTGGAACAGTTTCCTTACCGTTGCTCAGTTGCACCCGAAGCTGCCATCATTGGTAGGGAAATTCGACAACTGTGGGTTGGTAAAGGAAGAACCTATCGAATTCTGTTTGTGGTGGAGGGCGATACCGTCGCAATAATACACGTTCGTCACCGCCGTCAAGCCCCTCTAGGTACTGAACCGCCAGAGTAATCGCATGAAATAGTCAATCAAGGGCGAGCGCATAAAATGAAAGTGCGATCGCCCCTCACACCAAATACCAAACACTGCGATGATTCTACCGAGATCGATCGCCCCTCCCACCAAATACCAAATCGATGTCTGCGGTGCAATCAAGGTAAAACTCATGATTAATCTTTCAAAAATTAACACGAGCAACTGACTGCTGACTAACTAATGTAAAAACTTGCGAACTTGATATTCGCGACTTTCGGCGATCGCAATTTGCAAATCGCCCATTTGGCTATCCAACTCATCTATTATGCTTTGCGGAACCGACTTCCACTTCTCCCTAGTTTCCCAGCGAATCAACATCACCACCTCATTTTCCACCGCATCCACCCAAACTTCTTTGCCCAAAAAACCGTCCCAACTTTTTAGTCCTGCCGTCCAAACTTCCTGATCTCGCTGAATAAACTGCTCCCACTTTTCTTGAGGTACTTTAAATTTTAGCCACTCAATTACCATCTTATTTCCTATTTGTCAATAGCTAATTAATCGTTACCGATCGCAATTTTAATTATCAACTCCGTTCCCTCTCCCGGACGCGAAACACAGTGCAACTTACCGCCGTGCTTTTCTACTACTAAATGCTGGGATATTGCTAGACCCAAACCAGTGCTCGTGTCTGGACATTTAGTGGTAAACAAAGGGTCAAAGATGCAGTCGAGGACTTCTTCAGTCATGCCAGGGCCGTTGTCACTAATGGCGATCGCAACTTCGTTTTCCCCTACCACGGAGGTGCGAATCCGAATTTCGGGATTGAATATTTCAGAGCTCGACCGGGCTGAAGCCAAGTAAGACTGATTTTGAATCTTACCATACTTTTCGGCATTTCTCCCCCCTTCTTCCAAAGCGTCGATCGCATTTGTCAACAAGTGCATGAACACTTGGTTTAAGTGCCCCGGATAGCAGTGAACTCGCGGCAAATCTCCGTACTCTTTAACTAGAGAAATCCCCGGCCGTCCCCCTTTAGCTTGCAGGCGATTTTGCAAGATCAGCAAAGTGCTGTCCAAACCTTCGTGGATATCAGCAGGCTTCATTTGGGCTTCGTCGGTACGCGAGAACAAGCGGAGCGATCGCACGACATCGCGAATCCTTTCCGAACCGACTTTCATGGAATTTAGCAGTTTGGGCAAGTCTTTTTTGATGAAGTCTAAGTCTAATTCTTCTATCAAATCTTGAATTTCCCGCACGGGATGGGGATAATACTTTTGGTAAAGGTCGATCGTTCGCAGCAGTTCTTGAATGTAGCCAGTGGCGTGGCTGACATTGCCAGAAATAAAACTAACTGGATTGTTGATTTCGTGCGCTATTCCTGCTACTAACTGCCCCAGAGATGACATCTTTTCTGTTTGAATCAGTTGAGTTTGAGTTTGCTGCAAAATTAACAGCGTCTGCTCTAATTTAGACGCTTGTTGTCGCAGGCGTTCTTCTGATTCTTGCAAAGCTAAAAGAGACTGTTTGCTTTCTGTAATATCCAATCCCACAAATACCGCCGCCGTATTGTTATGGTATTTTTGAGCTACTATTAGATAAGTTTTATTTTCTCCTCTGATGCTCGCTGTTACTTCTTGAGATGTCTTCTTTTTATGGTTGGCAAAGAAATCGTATACTAAATCGTTAAATGTGGGACTTGTATCTAAAAAACCTACTTTTTGACCGATAAATAGTTCGGACGGCATTTTATAAGCGCTAGCTAAATGTCGGTTTACTCCCAAGTAGCGCAAATCGGAACTTACCCAAGAAACTAATCCGGGCACGGCGTCTAAAACGGCTTGAAGTTGCTCTTTTGCCTGTACGAGCGCTGATTCTGCTGCGAGGCGAGCAGAAATGTCGCGGGCGATCGCGCAGCGGTATTCGCAGCCGCCGTATACTAAATAATTGACTTTAACTTCGACGGAAAAACTGGCGCCGTCTTTGGTTTTGTAACTGGTTTCAAAAGTGAGGTTGGTTTGCTGCTTGAGTTGAGCCCAGTGTTCTCGCCAATCCGATGCTGGCAAATGCGAATCGATGTCGCTAACTCTCATGTTTAGCAGTTCCGATTCCGAGTAGCCGAAAAGATGGCAAGCGGCTTTGTTCGCGTAGCAAATTTGACCGTCGGAGGTACTAAAAAAGATTGTATCAGCAGCATTTTCGAGGGCAATTTGAGTTAGTTGTGGTATTGTTTCTAACTGCTTTCTTTTAACCTCGGACTGAAATTTATTATAGCAATTGGTTTGAGCGGGAGCCTCAGCTATCTTAGATGCAAACAAAATCAAACCGCCGATCGCACCTTCGCTATTTTTCCAAGGCTGAAATACCCATCTTACCGACTCGCTGACACAGCCGCTTGCGATTTCTCCTGATACAGAGGCGATCGATCGCCCTGCCACAAACTCGCTGTATTCCAAAACTCCCGTCAAACAAGCCTGGGAATTTTGCTCCCAATATTCCGGGAGATTGGGGAACAGTTCCCAATGAGATCGGCCGATCGCCTCGCCGTCGCCCAACCCGCAATCTGTTTCCCAGCGACGGGAAACCGACAGATAGCGCATTTCACAATCTACCATTGCCACGGCTTCGGCGGAGCGCTCCACAAACCGCCGAAATCGCTCTTTACTCTCCGACACTGCTGCCTCTGCGGGTTGTTGGGCGATAGGGACATTCCCGTCAACGTACCTTCCCAGTCCCTGACTTTTTTGCTGAACTGGCTTAGTTTGCACGGTTTGGGATTTCCTCCATAGCTGTCAAGTTTGAAAAACTCTGTTTGAGACCAAAAATGCTGTTTTCCCCTGATTTGCTCTCTCGGACAATACCCTTAGAGGGTATCACCCATCATTGATATCATTTTTGATGGGGATATGTCTATAGGCATTGCTATCAACTTAAGGCTAAAGGTAGTGCCCGCCTGCTGTTTGACCATTAGGCATATATCACGCCGGCGCCCCCGGAATAGTCGGAGGGGACTGGAGCGATCTCTTGTCTGCCCCGACTATTCCGGGGCGTAAGAGGGGAACGAGACTCGGCCAAAACGAGAGAGACAAAGGGTTTTAGGCGATTGTTGACACAAATGATCTATAGGTACTCAAGAAATTTTCCCCCACACTGTGAGAGTCAGAAAATTTCCTGATGATTGTTCGGTATTTTATACAAGTTCCCAAAAGAATGCAACTGTAGGCCCGCCATCCAAACCATGAGCTTCCTCAGTCATTCCCAATTCTTTAAGTAAAAATCCCACATCGAACATAGTATTAGATCCTGTAGCCAGTGCGATCGCCAGATAGCTTGAGAATGCAAGAGAGCGCTCAAACAAATTTGTGCGTAAATTCACTGGTAAAATCCACTCTCCCTTTCCGTAACATTGCAGGATCTAATCTTTCAGTGGTGTTGCAAGTCATCAACACCACGAGTTTTTGCTGAAATTGAATGCCGTGTTCGTCAATGACGCTTTGATACAAAGTTCCATCCAGCAAACTCAAAATATGTTCAGTTTTGTTAGTGCGTTGGGCCTCTGCAGTCGATCGATCTTGAGCCAAATTATCAGCCTCATTGATAATAATACAAATCCGCTCTAAATAACTCGGAGGCACAAAATTTTCCACAGCATCGTGGTCTAAGATAAAAATCACATAACCCAGCGGCACTAAAATTTCCTTTGCTACCGCTTGCGTCCAAGCAGTTTTGCCCGTCCCCGGTTCGCCACTTACCAAAACAGCCAACTGATTTTGATCTAGAATTGCCTGCTGAACTGTATCGGTAAAACTTTGAACCTCCGCAGAAAACGTGCGAATTGGGAACTGGCTGTGAACCTGTCCGACGCGGCTTTTGTACCCGCCCAGAATCACCGCTAAATTATAAGTTGCCTTGCTAACGAGCGGCGCAATATCTTGGCAAATTAGAGTGTAGCAGCGTCTTCCCCTGTCGTAGCTGTCAATTTGCAGCCAGCAGCCGAATCGGGCCCAAGAAGCATAAACAGTACCCAAAACTTCTAAGCGTTCCCAGCTAACAAATCGCTCCGGGGGATAAGAAAAATGTCGCTCCATAAAAGACTGAGTAATTGCATCCGGTTTCCCTAGCAAATCCAGAACTTTGAAAACAGTAATCTCTTGGAGTTTGTTGAGAACGTAGTCGATGGGAATGCTAGCGCGGCTGACCAATTGCACCACAGGCGTTTCGGTAACTAAAACATCTTTGTAGCGGTAATCCGGGTAAACTGGCTGCGGAGTAATGTAATCCCAAAATTCATCAATTTCGTAGCGAGTATTTTCCGAAAATACATTTAACATATTTGCCCACCAAGTATATTGGTGTCGTCCCATTGCGTCGGCAATGTCGCTAGCTGCACCTAAAGTTTTTTGAGCTAGTTCTAAGGGATCGCTAGACGCTAAATGTACCAGGTGTTCCCAATCAAACTGACGATAAAAAGGTCGCCAACCAGAGCCTAGCAGACCTCTATTTTGAGAATTGTTTTGATGAAAATTGTTTTCGCGATCGCCCATATCTTCCGCACTCATTTTGCAAAAATCCTACTTACTCTTATTTTACATTTTTTGTGGTAAACATTCTACAAAAAAACTGGAATTTATCAACTTATTTTGAGATAAGCGGGCGGCACAAAATCTACCAACCAAACTTTGTTTTCCGAGCAGTAAAATGTATGACCATCACCTTGCATAGCTGTGGCATCTACAGTAAAGACTGCCGGGATGCCATGTCTTGCACCTACTTGGCGCGCCGTCTGGATATTCACCGACAAATGAACGTGATGCCGCGACATTTTCCTAATTCCTTGAGTGAGAATAGACTCGACGGCTGTGCTACCTGTTCCGTGATATAAAATATCCGGGGGAACAGCAGGTTCTAACTGCAAGTCAACCTCTACGCTGTGTCCTTGGTTAGCACGAATTAGAGTGCCTGTGGAGTCAAATGAAAAGCGCTGTTTGTCGTTTTGCGCGACTACTTCCTTGAGTTCTGCAAGCTGAACTGGAAAGTTATTGTTTTGGCACGCATCGAGGAGTTCGCTAACAGGAACCCAGCCGCCTGGAGCGAGGTCAATGCCGATACGCGAGGGCGCGTGGCGCAGGTGTCTGCTGAGATATCTGCTGATTTTTATTAATCGAGAATCGTTCATGACTTTACTTTATTTATTGAGCTTTTAAATCACATTTTGCAAAATGTCACTAGCGGGTTATATCGTTTGGTGGGGGGCGGGTAGAGTGAATCTGTTGGCACTGCCAGAGAACGGTTGAGTGAACCCACCTCTACAGGTTTTTGGAAAATGATTCCCGGATGTAAAAAATGGTCTTGCGCGCGAATAATAGCGGTAATTTGCGCCATTAAAAACTACAAAATTAGGTTAGGCGCCCGGAATAAAAAAGTGTTTGCTGTCCCATTCTTTACGACCTTTATCTTTTGATAATTTTCAAAAAGTTTGCCTTCTGCCGAATGCATTTTACCTTGGGACAACTCCGCCAAAAACAGCAAAATTGAGATAGCGCCAGTGACATCCTGCGTCGGCAAAACCCGCTTCTGCAAGCCACTTTGTCTGCTCTTCCACAGAGGAGGGAATATCTTCTTTTAGATAGTTGTGAAACCAGGCTGCATCGTCTTCTCCGTTAGCTTTCATATACTGCCGCCATAATTTTTCATATTGCTCAGTCAGTCGGGGGGTAGAACCTGTGACAATATCTCGAATTAGCAAGATTCCCCCTGGATTCATCGAGTGGAAAAGTTTGTGAAATAGCTGTTGTTTGCCTACGCTGTCGAGGTGGTGGATTGCTAACCCTGAAACTACCAAATCGTAACCGCTGCCGAAATCATCTTCGGCAAAGTTTCCTTGCTGCAAGGTCAGCCGTTCTTGGAAAGCGGACAAGTTAGTTTGGCAAGTTTTCAGCATATTTTGGGCCATGTCAAAGGCTAGGACTTTTGCTTGAGGAAATGCTTGCAGAATCACAGCCGACAGTATGCCAGTTCCCGCGCCTAAATCCAGAACTTTTATGTTACCATTAGTTTCAGATGGGATTAACTGCAATATTACATCGTGTTGCTCGCCATAGCGCGGAATGAGGCGAGGAATTAAGCCGTCATAATCAAAGGCTCTTTGTTCAAATTGCTCGCGTACAGCGTCTAAATTCACAGACGATTTTCCTCAAATTGTTAATAGTTGAGTGCGTCAAGGCACTTTGCCGATTCTCTTCTCGGAAAGCATATTACATCTGATAATACAAAAAATATACAGAGCTGTCAAGATGTTGAAGAAAATAATTTAAAAGAATTTACGGACGATCGCCAGACAGGGACTTTGTGCGCCCAAACCCGCCCGTGATTTGGGAACTGTCTAGCCCTGCACATATATCTCCTTCTGTGGAGATGAGACACAATGGCACAGACCGGAAAGCCTTCTGAAGACGAGACTTTGTGCCAGCTACCAGGAGTAATTGTCACAAAAAAGTTGGGAGCATCTCAATGAAAGCAGCTCAGCCCAAAATTGGAGTTAGGAGTCAGGAGTCAGGAGTCAGGAGGAAAGAGTCAGGAGGAAGAAAGAAGGAGCCAGAAGAAGTGTTTTTACAAATATGAGATGCTCCCAAAAAGTTGACGGTTATGATACCCGTTTAAAACAAGAATGTAACTGTCGGTGTGTGTTCCACACCATAAATTTCTCAGTGATTCCCCCTAGTCAAATATAAAATATAAAATATAAAAGGGAATTAGCAAGCAGCCGCTGATTGTCTAGATAGGCAAAAATCAGTCCTCAGATTGACAAAATTTAGCCAACTATAAACAAAAATTAAGGTGACTCCCGAGTGGATGTGGTACCTGCCAATTTGTCAGGAAGATGAAGAGATACAAAATATTACACCCGCCGGCGCGGGAAAGAAAATTGTGATAATGAATCAGGATGCGAGTAGATTAGGTGTCAGCCGTCAGGGGAAAATAGAAGCAATGGAAATCCAACAACGGAGTAAGGATAAGCCCGATCGCCAGCCACAAAACGCGCCCGATCGGCTCGATCAATTTTATACGACAAAAGAACTAGATTCGTCGCTACAAGAATGTTTAGATTTTAAAATAGCGATCGACCGATCGACACTGGCGCTGAGGACTGACGCGCGAGGAATTATCAACTATGTCAGCGAACGAGTTTGCTCCATCTCCAACTATTCCCAGGTCGAACTAATCGGCAGCCACTTTGGCATCCTCCATTCGGAATATAAATCTTCGGAAATAATCAAAAATCTGCTATTAACTGTTGCCAAAGGTGAAGTTTGGCAAGGAGACATTCAGAATAAAGCCAAGAATGGAAGTGATTATTGGGTATACGCAGCCGTAGTTCCACTGTTGGGGTGTAAGGGAAAACCCTGTCAGTATTTGGCGATCGGATTCGACATCACTGATCGCAAAGCCGTTGAAGCAGCCCAAGCCGAAGCCAACCGGGCAAAAGACGAATTTCTGGCGATCGCCTCCCACGAACTGCGATCGCCCCTGAGCGCGATTTTGGGATGGGCGCAGCTAGCTCGATCGCGCAATTTCAACGAAGCCACCACCAGCCGCGCTTTGGAAATCATCGAGCGCAACGCCAAATTACAAAACCGACAAATAGACAATCTCCTCGAGCTCTCGCGGTTGCTGCGGGGGAAAGTATGCCTGAACATCGGCCGAGTTCACCTCCCGTCTATCATAGAATCTGCGATCGATACCCTCCGTCCCGACGCCGAGGCTAAAAACATCCGCGTAGAAAAACATTTCGACCCCGCCGTTGACTACATTTTGGCGGATGCAGAACGCTTGCAGCAAGTAGTGTGGAACCTCCTTGCCAACGCCATCAAATTCACCCCAGAATCGACACCATACCCAGTTCAAGTGCGGATCGAGCCTAGTCCGTCCGGCGTCTTGATTCGGGTCAGCGACAGCGGTTGCGGCATCGATCCCAAATTTCTGTCGCACATCTTTGACTACTTCCGCCCCGCAGACAACTTCCAGGCTAAGGAACAAAATCGGCTGGGGCTGGGGCTCTCAATTGTGCAGCAGTTGGTGGAACTGCACGGGGGAAGTGTTTGGGCTTCGAGTCCCGGTATCGGTCAGGGGGCGACCTTTGGGGTGCTGCTACCGATTGCCAACAAAAATGCACCCGACGATCGCACTACTGCGATCGCCCAAAGGGAAAGCAGACCCGGATCGCTTTCCAAACCCCTAGCGGGAAAACAAGTCCTGGTGGTGGAAAGCAGCGCCGAGATCCGGAAATTTCTCAAAACTGGCCTCGAAGCATTTGGAGCCCAGGTAATAGCGGTGGGTAGCGCCGCCGAAGCGATGGCCGAGTTGCAACAGTCGCGGCCCGACGTGTTGGTGAGCGATATGACGGTATCGGGAGCCGACGGCTGCGATTTGATCCGCCGCATCAGAGCAATGGAAATGTCCGAGCACAGGGAACTGCTGCCGGCCGTGGCGCTGACGGGAGGGATTGAGGAAGAAGATTCGGCCGAAGCGCTGGAGGCGGGGTTTCAGAGGCATTTGTCGAAGCCGGTGGAAGCGAATCAGTTGGTGAGCGCGATCGCCCAATTGGCTGGACTGACTGGATTCGGCTCCGGAGAGTGGGGTTCGGGAAATGTCCGGGCGACCACACCCCAGGCCCCACTGCCGGAACCTAACAGTTTTGACGACAAAAATCATCTGGAACAATTAACAAGTGACAGCCGAGAATTACCGCTGTTGCTGGTAGTAGAAGACAACAATTTTCTGCTAGCTTACCTCCAAACTTTATTGACTCCGTACTATCGAGTCGCCGTGGCTATTGACGGGGTTGAAGGTTTAGAAAAAGCCAAAAGTTTGCAGCCAAATTTGATTGTGAGCGACCAAATCATGCCCAGACAAAACGGACTGGATTTGCTCAAGGAGATTCGGAAAACGCCAGAATTGAAATCTACTCCGGTAATCTTTTTGACAGCGCGATCGGGGATGGAAGCTCGGATCGAAAGTTTGGATGCGGGTGCCGACGATTATATTTCAAAGCCTTTTGACGAGAGGGAATTGCTGGCGAGGGTGAGAAATTTGTTGCGATCGCACTCAGCCGAACAGCAGTTGGCGGAGCTCAACCGTCAGTTGCAGCAGCAGAAACAGCAGTTAGAAACAGTGAATGGAGCCTTGCAGTATTTGGCAAATTACGACAGTTTGACTGAGGTAAGAAACCGCCACTCTTTTAATGAATACCTGGATACGGAATGGCGGCGTTTGGCAAGGGAAGAAGCACCGCTGTCTTTGATTATGGGCGACATTGATTATTTCAAACTTTACAACGACACTTACGGCCATCAAGCGGGGGATGAATGTTTGCGGCAAGTGGCGGCGGTGATCCAACATTCGGTAAAGCGACCGGCAGATTTAGTAGCGCGTTACGGTGGAGAAGAATTTGTAGTAGTTTTGCCGAATACGGATATTGAAGGTGCCACTTGCGTAGCTGAAATGATCGCACAACAGGTGCGGGGTTTGCACATAGCTCACGCTAAGTCTGCTGTCAGCGAATATGTGACGCTGAGTTTGGGTGTAGCTTGCTGCATTCCAGAGGCGAGCTCGCAGCCGGGGGAGCTAATTGCGATGGCCGATGAGTCGCTTTATCGGGCGAAAGAAGCAGGGCGCGATCGGGTTTCGGTTGCCACATTTCAAGGATAATATAATAGTTAAATCAGCTTGTATGGTGCGTCTGACATCGATCGTTTCGATTTAAACAGGTTTTTTGGATCGGACGCACCATACCAATGTGCTGGCAAAATTGGGTGAATTCAAATTGCTATAAAATAGTTAAAGGAGGTCGTGCCATGACAGCAACCTTAGACAAACCAAAAGACCAGCGCCTAATTCACTCCGGAATTGATTGGCAACAATTCAAGCTAATCGAGCAGGGGTTTTCTGATTCCCCCGGCATCCGACTTTTTTATTTCAAAGGTGAGGTAGAAATCTTGGCAGTTTCGCAAGAACATGAATCTTTCAGCAGAACGATCGCAAGTTTGCTGATGGACTACTTTGTTGAAAAAGACATCGAGTTTAACCCATTAGGTAGCTTTACCCAAGAGAAGGGACAGGAAGTCTCAGTACAAGCTGATGAATCTTTTTTAATTGGCAAGTCAACAGGTATTACCCCCGATCTGGCCATCGAAGTAGTCTTTACCAGTGGGGGAGAAAGCAAGTTGAATCGTTACCAAGCCTTGGGAGTCCCCGAAGTTTGGTTTTGGGAAGACGGGGTGTTTGGTTTGTATCATTTGCGATCGCACGGATATGAAAAAATTGACCAAAGCGAAGTTCTGCCCGGTTTAGACATCAACCTGCTGTCTCGCTGCTTGCTGATGGCTTCTAGGGTGGAAGCAGTTAAGGAGTTTCGGCGCGGGATTTCGGCGGTTTAGAGGAAAAGTGGAATTTGGTTTGTGGCTCTTGACCGCTATGTATTACATATGTAGTATTAAATTACGGTAGAAAAGCTCGATCAACCGACACCAGTAAACAAAATTGAGAAAAAACCTATGCAACCCATCCGACAAGGCGACGTAATTCTGACCCCCGTGCCGAAAATCGAAGGAGAAAAAAAACCTCACCTCACTCTCGCCGAAGGTGAAGTCACCGGACATTCTCACCAGATTATTGAGGGACAAGCTGAACTTTACGAAAAAGACGGCACTCTGTACTTGCGGGTGCTTTCACCGACAGCTTTATTGAGCCATGAAGAACACCATGCGATCGCAATTCCCGAAGGTAATTGGATGGTGCGAATTCAGCGCGAATATGAGCCCCAAGGTTGGAGGTATGTCGCAGATTAAGGTTAACAGGACTTACGCATGGGGGGCGCAGAAACCGGGTTTTTTACGAATACTTCGTTGCAGCCCTCAGATTCGGTGAAAAACCCGGTTTCTTCCATCGGACTGGGTAAGTCTTGTGAATTTTATGGTGGGTGGGCCGGAGAACCCGCTTGTGAAAGCCTTAATTTTACCAAACTTGAATCGGAATTTATTATGCGAAAACAAGAAGCAAAACAACCAATTAATTTTAGTAGCTTTGCCGATTGGTGCTTGCACAAAGATAGTCTTTCAAAATCGGCAAGATATACAGTTGAAGTGCTGTTAGAACGGGCTGGGACTTCTGACTGCAATGAAGCCGAGAAGGTACTTTTAAACCTCACTGAACTGGATCTTTACGAAAATGAAATTACCGACATCACTCCGCTGTCGGGACTCACCAACCTGACCTACCTGAATCTCGGCTACAATAAAATTAGCGACATCACTGGGCTGTCGGGACTAACCAACCTGACAGAACTGAATCTCGGCCACAATCAAATTACCTATATAACTTCGCTGTCGGAAATCACCAATCTGACCATACTCCATCTCTACGGCAATCAAATTACCGATATCACTGGGCTGTCGGCACTCACCAACCTGACAGAACTCTCTCTCAGTAGCAATCAAATTACCTACATCACTGGGCTGTCAGCACTCACTAACCTGGCAAAACTAGATATCAGCAGCAATGAAATTAGCGACATCACTGGGCTGTCGGCACTCACCAACCTGACCACGCTGAATCTCGCCTACACTCAAATTACCGACATCACTCTGCTGTCGGCACTCACCAACCTGACCGAACTGCGTCTTGCACACAATGAAATTACCGATATCACTGGGCTGTCGGCACTCACCAACCTAACTAGACTGTATCTCTACAACAATAAAATTACCGATATCACTGCGCTGTCGGCACTCACCAACCTGACAGAACTAGATATCAGCAGCAATCAAATTACAGACATCACTCCGCTGTCGGCACTCACTAATCTGACCAAAATATCTCTCCAAAACAATCCATTACTGACTTAAATCAGTCGAGGGAACTTACACACAATTACCAGACCCTCTCTACAGCGCCAATGGATTCTCAACAAGCTACAGAAACAGTAAAAAAATTATATGCAGCTATTGGTCTAGAATCTGCCCAAATTATGATTTGCAGCAGTCCGCAGGCAGTTTCTCTAAAACTACTTAAACAGCTCAAAATATCCAGCAGCTCGAAACTTCAAATATCGCCAATAGCGGAGGAAAATTTAGTATGGGGAAAGTCGTTTTTACCCGATCTATTTCAATCGATAAAGGTAGGATTGTTGGGTCTAGTGTTGTGGGATGAACTGTGGAATGAAATAATACTAAAACCGGATGCAGATCGTATACTCGTGTCAGAATTTCAGGGACTCTTAGCCAATTACCGAGAATCGCTGGCTCATTTATTCTCATATTCTAAATATTTAAAGCCACTAGCCCCTACGCTTCTGGTGAAGGAAATCCATTTGACTGAATTTTTGATCTCGAAATTTGGTATCACTCTCGATCGCAAAGCACAAGAAATATTTCGCTGCAAGGAACAGTTGTTCGAGGAGTGCGGTTGGATATTTCCGTTTGAGAAAATTTGCATAATTTGCGATCGCCCCCTGCACCTTCGCTTTGACGCTAAAAATCGGCTACACGCTGAAGGAGAACCGACGATCGCCTTTGCGGACGGCTACAGTTTATACTTTCACCACGGCGTTAAATTACCCGAACAATACGGAAAAGTTCACCCGGATTTGTGGCAAGCAGAATGGCTTCTATCGGAAGAAAATGCCGAACTGCGTCGAGTGTTAATTGAGAGGATTGGTTACGATCGCATTTGTCAACAATTGCAAGCAGTAAAATTAGATACTTGGCAAGAATACACGCTATTAAAAATCGATAACGCCGATGTCGAGCCGATTTATTTGTTAAAAATGACTTGTCCTAGCACGGGACACATTCACGCTTTGCGAGTGCCGCCTGATGTGCGATCCTCTTCGAGGGCTTCGCTAACGGCTAAAGAAGCAATTCGCTGGGTAAATTGGGATATTGATCCAGAGGAGTTTTCCGTGCAAACCTGAGTAATACCAATTGTTAAAACCCACATTCCGCACCCCCAACTGGCACATACGCGGATTGAGGGGGTAAAAGTGAATCATCCGAGACAAAGCGTGA
>NZ_JAUBTU010000175.1:0-3710 GCF_036705085.1 Microcoleus sp. B6-A1 | reverse complement strand
ATTTGTTTATGATTGCTTTATTTGGTTTTCAATGTTCGTGACGGCTTTGTGTTCCGCCATGTAAATAAACATAAAGCATATTCTCAGGTTTGTAAAGTTTTTTAACAACAGATTAACTGATGATATGTATAAGATTGACTTATCAATAGCAGGAATGGTGGATAAATGGGAAAGAATGGACAAAAAGTAGGTAAAGCCTGGAAGCGCGTCGCCTTCAGGCATGGAAATATTAAGATACAGACTTCTGCTGGCTAGGTATCATAATGAGAGCCCAATAGGGAACTTCAGCGGGATCGACATCTGCGATCGCCCGAATTCGCTGATTCGGCATAGTTGCGCGTTCTATATACAATGCTCGATCGAACTGTCCCAACTCAATCAGTACGTCCCGGACTTTCGCAAAATGCCGCCCCAGTTTAATAATCACAGCAGCATCAACAACCGCCAGTCGATCGCGCAAAACCTCAGCATCCAGCGTCGCAGGCATAATACTTAACACATCGTTACGATAAGTCAGCGGCACCCCCAACGCAGCGGCACTCGCCATTGTCGAAGAAATTCCCGGCACAACTTCAGTGGTAAATCTCGCCGACAAACGGTTGAATAGATACATAAACGAGCCGTAGAGAAAAGGTTCGCCCTCACATAGCACCGCCACATCCCGTCCCTCGCTCAGATGGGCGGCAATTTTCTCGGCAGCAATATCATAATAAGGTTGAGACGATCGCGTCGGACTAAAAGGCAGTGGCATCGGAATCTCAATTTGCTCCGGGCGCAGATAATCTGCGACGATCGCCCGCGCCAGCACCTTACCATTTTCCATCGCCGGATAGGCAATCACCGGCACCGATTGCAAAATCCGATAAGCTTTCAATGTGATCAATTCTGGATCACCAGGGCCAATACCCAAACCGTACAATTTACCATTCGCCTTAGTCATAATTCATCCTTTTTCGCTAACGCATTCACGGCCGCCGTTGCCATTGCACTGCCACCGCGCCGCCCGTGCAACGTAATAAATGGCACTCCCCGACTGTTGGCGGCCAGTTCGGCTTTGGATTCGGCAGCCCCCACAAATCCTACCGGGAAACCCAGAATTAAAGCCGGTTTAGGTGCTCCGGCATCAAGCATTTCCAGTAGTCGGAACAAAGCAGTCGGGGCATTGCCAATTGCCACAACCGCACCCTGCAAGTTGTCCAGCCATAAATCAAGCGCCGCAGCCGATCGAGTATTTCCGATTTGCCGCGCCAACTCCGGGATTTCGGAATGCCAGAGGGTGCAAATCACCGGATTGTCAGCGGGAAGGCGTTTGCGAGTGATACCTTCGGCCACCATCCGGGCATCGCACAGGATGGGCGCACCTGCGACGAGGGCGTTGTGTCCCGCGGTGGCTGCACCGGGCGAAGCGGCTAAATCTGTAACAATATCGGTCATGCCGCAACTGTGAATTAGTCGCACGGCTACCGATTCTAAATCGGGCGGCAAGCTTGACAAATCTGCTTCGGATCGAATTGTGGCGAAGGATTTAATGTAGATTTCTGTTCCGTCTCGAATGTAGTCAATCATTGTTTAAAACTGCTATGGGAATTTTGTGGGATTTGTGAAATTGATTTTTTGAATGAACCGCGAAGGCGCAAAGGACGCGAAGGAAGAAATATCAAGGGAAATGCTTAAAAATTGTCAGTTTGAATCGGATATTTTTTCACTTTAAATTCCCATTTTCGGTGCTTAACAACTCCTGTAATTGGTCGATCGCCTGCCGATCGACAAACTCACCAAATGACTCCCAAGGCTCTCGAAACCGCTGATATACCTGCAACATTCGCTCGATCGCACCGGGCATCTCGGCCCAACTCACCGCCGGAAAAATTGGTCGTCCGAAGGGCAAATCTTTTCTACCCGCATAAATGTCGTAACCTTCGATCGTCTCGTGTCCTCGCTCAATCTGAATTCCCACCAGCGTGATATCAATTGGCTGGTGCTGGGCGCAGGACTTTTGGCAACCGCTGAAATGAATGTTAATCGGCAGGTCGATCGTCAATTTTTGCGCTAAATCCCTCACCATTGCTAGGGCGTGACTTTGAGTATCTGTCGCCGCCGACGCACAGCCGGTGCTGCCCGCACAAGCCACCAAGCACGAATCTAGGCGAGTCGCCGACGAGTGCAATCCCAAATCGGCGATTTGCTGTTTTACCTCAAAAAGCTGGGAGTTGGGGATATCAGAAATCAACAGATTTTGCCACGGCGTAAGTCTCAGGGTACCGCTGGCTAGATTTTGGGCTAAATTTGCCAAATTCAGCAGTTGCTTTGATTCTAGCCTACCGAGAGGCAGTGCAATTCCCATGTAGGAGAAACCGGACTGTCGCTGAGGATGAATGCCGAGATGTCGGGATTGTTCGATCGCCCTTGCAGATGAGTCGATCGATCGGGCGGGCAAGATGCCCACCCCACAAGGAAATTCACTCTTTGTGGAACAGGCATCTTGCCTGTTTTTGGGAAAGGCGATCGATCGGGCGGGCAAGATGCCCACCCCACAAGGAAATTCACTCTTTGTGGAACAGGCATCTTGCCTGTTTTTGGGAAAGGTACAAGATGTGAATTGCCATAAAAATGGTAAATTCTGCTGTACTTTTTCTAGATAACTTTCAGTGCCCCAATCTGCCAGCAGGTGACGCAAACGCGGTTTTTTGCCATCAATTCGAGGTCGATTTTTGGTGTATTCAAGATAGGTGCTAGCGAGGGCGGCTAATACTGAAATACATTGCGATTCTTGGATTAAAATTCCTGTATCGCCGTTTAAATGCAGCCGAAAAACGATTTCTGATTGGGTTGAAGGCCCTTCAGCAGCTAATAAAATATCGTTGCGTAAAGCCTGGATCGAAACCGATTCCCCGCCGTCGAAGCCAATACTGAACTTAGGCGAAAGTTCCGACAACTCGGAATGTGTTTGCAGGTAATCATCCCAAGCTTTCACTAGCGGGCGAGTATCGAGTAACTGCTGGCGATCGATCCCTGCTGTCGGGCTTGCCATAATATTGCGAATCGGGTCAACTTCAACGCGGCGAGAGGCTATCCCCAATTCCTGCAAGCGGTTCCAGACTTCCGGGGCAATTTCCGAGTTCACTTCTCGGATTTGCAAATTTGCCCGATTTGTCACTTGCAAACAGCCGGTACTGTATTGATCTGACAAATCGGCGATCGTCCGACACTGCTGCGCGTTTAAAATTCCCCCAGGAATCCGCATTCTCGATAAAACTCCGTCTCGGGCTTGGGAACCGTAAAATAAACCCGGACAAGTCGGCAAATCAGTCAAAGCTAACAAATAATCTCCTCCCCGTGCTACGCAGGGAATCCAAAAGTAAACGCCCACAAAGCGCCCCCGAAATCGGCATTCTGACTTTTACAGTTGCGGCACAGCGCCGGAATTGCACCGGACTTTCCCGCTTTCAGGTTTTAGAAAGGTATCACGACCTGACCCACAGAAAGCAAAACCCTCAACTTTCTTAACAAAACTTCTGGCGATCGCGTCGGGCCCCGCAAGCTACGCCCCTTTCTCTCCTTACATCAGCTTTCCTGATGACTTTCATCAGTTTAACTGTCGTCAAACCCCTTTACAAACCTTAACGATAGGCGTAATAATATAAACATCATCCGAACATTGACAACCAAATACAGCAATCATAAAACCATGACAACAACCTTACAGCAGC
>NZ_JAUBTU010000174.1:0-3724 GCF_036705085.1 Microcoleus sp. B6-A1 | reverse complement strand
ACTCATTATTATCTCCGATGATTCACTTTTACTTCCTCAATCCGCGTATGTGCCAGTTGGGGGTGCGGAATGTGGGTGATAAAACTTTTAACTTCAACTGCTATCTTGCGATCATTGTTCTCAGCAGCTAATAGCTGTTCGGCACCAATATCGATCGGTTTCTCTTCGCCCAAGCCAAGGGATACGGATCATGGGTAGTTGTCCAGCCCGCCTTAATCAGAGCCTGTTTGACAACTTGATGATAAATGTCTCTTGCTGGCACGATCGCTCTCTTTTGCGATAGAGGTTGACACTGACTATTATAATGTGCAGAAGTCTCAACCATTATTCGAGAAATTCAATCTGAAACAACACGATCGCCCGTTAGCGAAGCCCTCGAAGAGGCTCGCCCCACCCAAATAGTCCTGAACCCACATCAAGGGCAGAAACCGGGTTTCTTCCTATATCTCTAGCCCAGAATCTGCGATTTTTCAGAGAAACCCGGTTTCTTCGCGTAACTCCTACCAAATCAAAATCTGGCAATACGCTAAATATAATTAAAATTTGTTAAGATTAACTCGACCTCAGCGCCGGCATCCCATCCGCCGCTAAACCAGCCCTTCCCCAGTCCCCACAACAATGCTGCGACTCGAACACATCAGTAAAATTTACCCCACAGGCGTCGTACTCAAAGATGTCACCTGGGAAGTCAAGCCAGGCGATCGCATCGGCTTAGTAGGCGTTAACGGTGCCGGCAAATCCACCCAACTCAAAATCATCGCCGGCGAAATCGAACCCACCGCAGGCGAAGTCATTCGCCCCGCCAGCCTCCACATCGCCTACCTCTCCCAAGAATTTGAAGTAGATCCGACTCGCACCGTCAGAGAAGAATTTTGGCGCGCCTTCAGCGAAGCCAACGAAGTCCACGAATCCCTGATGCAAGTCCATCGAGACTTGGAAAACTCCTCCCCAGAAAATCTCGACGAATTGATCCACAAAATGGATCGGCTGCAACGGCAATTTGAAGGCTTAAACGGCTACGGTTTAGAAGCCCAAATCGAGAAAATTCTGCCCGAAATCGGATTTGAACCCGAAGATGGCGATCGATTAGTCAGCGCCTTCAGCGGCGGCTGGCAAATGCGGATGAGTTTGGGCAAAATTCTCCTGCAAAAACCAGACATCCTGCTGCTAGACGAACCTACCAACCACCTCGACTTAGAAACCATCGAATGGCTGGAAGTATACCTCAAAGGGCTGACAACCCCAATGGTAATCGTATCCCATGACCGGGAATTTCTCGATCGGCTCTGCACCCAAATCGTCGAAACCGAACGCGGCGTTTCCAGCACCTACCTCGGCAACTACTCCTCCTACCTGCTGCAAAAAGCAGAAGCCAGAGAAGCCCAACTCAGCGCCTACGAAAGCCAGCAAAAAGAACTCGAAAAACAGCAAGCATTCGTAGAAAAATTCCGCGCCAGCGCCACTCGCAGCACCCAAGCCAAAAGTCGCGAGAAACAGTTAGATAAAATCGAACGCATCGAAGCGCCCACTGGCGGATTAAAAACTTTGCATTTTCGCTTTCCCCCCGCACCCCGCAGCGGCCGCGAAGTAGCAATAATTGAAGATTTGGTGCACACCTACGGCGAAAAAATCCTATTTTTGGGAGCAGACTTGTTAATTGAAAGGGGCGATCGCATAGCCTTTCTCGGTCCCAACGGCGCGGGCAAATCCACCCTGCTGCGACTGATTATGGGTTTAGAAAAGCCTTCTGAAGGTACAGTCAAATTGGGAGGCCACAACGTCATCCCCGGTTACTTTGAACAGAATCAGGCAGAAGCCTTAGATTTGAATAAAAGCGTGATCGAAACGATTCACGACGAAGTTCCCGACTGGAAAAATGAAGAAGTCCGGACTTTGTTGGGCCGTTTCTTATTTACGGGCGAAACAGTATTCAAACAAGTCGGCGCTTTAAGCGGCGGCGAAAAAGCCCGCCTAGCTTTGGCAAAAATGCTGTTGACTCCCGTGAATTTGCTGATTTTGGACGAACCGACAAATCACCTCGACATTCCGGCCAAAGAGATGATGGAAGAAGCGATTCAGAATTATGACGGTACCGTAATTATCGTTTCGCACGATCGCTATTTCATCTCCCAAGTAGCTAACAAAATTGTCGAGATTCGGGATGGAGAATTTCGCCCTTATTTGGGAGATTACCACTACTATCTCGATAAAATTGCTGAGGAAAAAGAGCTAGCACAAATCGCAAAACTTGAAGCTGAAAAAGCGGCTAAAAAAGCAGAAAAAGAAGCGAAGAAAAAAGCGACTGCTAAGCAAAAATAAAGTGGCAACGGTCGCAGATAAACCTTAGATCTGCGTTTATCTGCGTTCATCTGCGGTTAGAAATAAAACATCCCTATTTCTAACCCAAGACTCTCTTAATCATCTGATTCGCCTGCGACTCATAACTCCCACCAAACAAATTAAAATGATTCAAAATGTGATATAGATTATATAAACTTTTCCGCCGCTCGTAGCCTCCATCCAACGACCAAACCTGATTATATCCTCGATAAAACAGCGCCGGAAACCCGCCAAATAACTCCGTCATCGCAATATCAACTTCTCTATCTCCAAAATAAGTTGCCGGGTCAAAAATCACCGGTTCCCCCGTAGATGTCACCCCCGCATTTCCCCCCCACAAATCCCCGTGAACTAGCGAGGGTTGAGGTTCATAACCAGCTAACAATTCAGGAATCATCTCTAATAAACGTTCCCCTTGCGGAAAATGACCCCCCCGACGCTTAGCCAATTTTAACTGATAACCAATCCGATGTTCTGCCCAAAATTCTGCCCAATTTGCCGTCCAATTATTAATTTGCACCGTTGAGCCGATCGTATTATTAATATCCCACCCAAAAACTCCCCTCAATAAGCCCGAATTCGGCTCTTCTCCCCCCCTTAGCAAGGGGGGGCTGGGGGGGGTGTATTTGTGCATTTCGGCGAGTTTTCGCCCCATTTCTTCCCAAGCTCGATCGCCCCCGCGACTTCCCAAATCCAGCCATTCCAGCACAATATAAGCTGAATTCCCCTCAGTTCCCCAGCAAATCGGCTCAGGTACTCGAATCGTCTGGGTTTGCCGCATTTGCTGCAAACCCAGCGCTTCAGCTTCAAACATCGCGACTTGGCAAGCTTGATTGATTTTTACGAAGTAAGTGCGGGAACTGCTGCTGATAGAATAGCCTTGATTGATGCAGCCACCGCTGATGGAACGGCGATTGTCGATCGAAAATTTGTTTCCCGTTACTTCGCTAATGCGTGCGGCAATTTTATCCCACATAGCATGAAATCCTGTTGAGGGATGAGGGCGATCGAAATTAATTTAACAGGGATACCGAATTAAAAATTAATCAAAATTAATCAGCACAAACAAGAAAGCCCCTACCTGTACAGCAGAGAGGAGCTTTTGTTTAAAAGTGGTTGGAAGGATTGAGGTATTTTCGATCGGCAGTGAAGGGCCAAATATCTTCGCCACCTGGGGGTTTAACAAGCGAGCTCGGGATGGAATCCCAGTGGTGGCCCTGCGTCTGGCGACACTAGCGAAAAGTTGTAAGGGTAAAAAACCCTGAAGACTGCAGAGAATTAAGTCATCATCATCACCATGTGGAAACAGAGGTCAAGCCCTCGGTCTATTAGTACGCCTCAGCTTCATCCCTCTCAGGACTTCCACTTAACGCCTATCAACGGG
>NZ_JAUBTU010000033.1:41026-72487 GCF_036705085.1 Microcoleus sp. B6-A1 | reverse complement strand
GCGTCCCGCCCGTCCTTTCTGGGCGGGCGGGACGCCCATCCCACAACAGTCATGAAAAGTGGATTTTATTTAATTCTCACCCTTAGTCATTAGTCCGAGGGAAGAAGAAAAATGCTCCCACTCTCCGACTCCTCCACTCGGACACTCTCCGACTTCCCCACCCAGACACCCGGACACTCTCCGACTCCCCACTCTCCGACTCCTCCTCTGGTATCCCCCGCGTGATCGCCGTCACAACCGTGCAAATACTTAGTCACACTCTGCGACTCCGGCTGTCACGAGTGGCCCGTCACAATGTCACACCTATTGAGCAATAGCCGTCACTGCTGATTCTGTGAAAACAGTTGATACTGAGGCTTGAACCAATAAAATCCCGAAGTGTTATGGTACTAATTCGCGACCTCGCCCAGCAAGCTCTGGCTCTGGGCTATCTAACCCTTGAAGCCGAAAATCAACTGCGGCGGATGTTAACTACCACCCAGTATGACTTGGAAGACTTAAATGCTTTTATGGCTTTGCAACTAGCAGCTATGTCCGGAGGAGTGAAACAAGAGTCTCGCGAGCTAAAAAAGTTTGAAATCTTTGGCGAGACGCCTTCCGAAACTTCTTGTTAGTAATTAGTTGGCTTTTGATTCGTTAAAATTTAGTAAGGGACATTTCTACAGTGCAGGTTCGTGAAGTTGTAAAACAAGCTATTGCCGCTGGATATCTGAGTTTGGAAGCGGAAAATGAAATGCAGAAAATTTTTTCCTCAGCCAAGTGTGATTTGGAAGATTTGAATGCTTTTATGAGCTTGCAGTTAGCTGCGATGGCGGGTCGCGTGACGCAAGAGTCTTTGGAATTGATAAAAAGGCAAGATTTCGCGGATAGTAATTAATTTTTTATTCACCTATCTGGCAAGACAACTATTAATTGTTATCCTCCATAAAGGCTGGAAAGCTATAATTATTTGGATCAGTTATCTACTAATTAATTTTAAAAATATTGGTATTTGGGTTCAATGGGTGTTGAGCCAATTCAATAAAATTGAAATAAATATTAAAATGAATATTTAAGTTGATAGTGAGGACTTCACTCGTCAAAGGTCAGGCTTGGATGACTAGACCTGTCAAGGTGTAGTCGAAGTGTTTGCTTCGTAACAGTTGAGCATTATGCTTGAAAAGTTATGTAGTGTTAATTCTCTATCAAATGGAGAAGATTTATCGATCGCCCCACGCAGAGATTTCAAGCGTTTGAGCCACTTTTTAGGCGTTGCATAATTGCGGGGTGATTTGGATTGTTTTTTTGTGGAATGGGCTCTCGTAGCCCGAAGGCGTGTATTTTCACACCAGGCGGAACACCCCACAATATATTAGTGTCAACTTAAGTTTTTAGTCGGGAGCATCTCATATTTGCAAAAACACTTCTTTCTTCTTCCTTCTGACTCTTTTCTCCTGGCTCCTGACTCCTGACTCCTAATTCCAATTTCGAGCTTTGCTGCTTTCATTGAGATGCTCCCTTTTAGTCCGCCAGTCCTCCCGCTCACCCGGAAGTCGGCCAGGGAATGAATTCCCTGTCTCATAGCGAAAGTCCTCTCAAAGAGGACTGAAGAACTCATTAGTCCTCATAGCGAGGACTTTGGCTTTGAGGCTCTTGTTGAAACCCCTGCCGGAATGAGGTTTAACGTGTTTGTTGACACCAATGCCCACAATAATCATCCTCAAATTGTGTAAGGCCCCTTTTTCACCATCTTGACAGGTATGGCTGGGATGATGGCAAACAATTTAAGCTGTTGCGGCATTTAAATTATATGTCAAAAAACAATCAAACTCTTGTGGGGAGTAGGGGTTGGGCTTCTAGCCCGCCCCGAATATATAATTTAAATGCGCGACAGCTTATGATCAATGATTAACTGGAGTTGGCATGAAACAGCTAATATTATTTCCCCTCCATCGACCGCAATAAAATTAGTTAGTAGTGAGGACTTTAACCCTCATAAAGCTCGCTCCTGCTTCCGCCGTTACTACAAAAGTAATAAGGGTTATAATACCAGCTTTTATCTCATCACTGAGACTATTTCCTACGACTCCGACGCTCTAACTCTTTAATAACTCTCAGAACAAACAGCGACATTAAAGCGCCAATTAATGCTAGTTGCCACAACCCGCATCCGGCAGCAGTTCCTAAAGCTGCTGACACCCAAATAGCGGCGGCAGATGTGAGTCCGTGAACTTCAACTTTACCTCTTTCCTGGTGATTTTGCCGCAGGATTTCTCCGCCTCCCAAAAACCCAATCCCGGCAGCAATGCCTTGAATTACCCGCGCTACAGCATCTCCTCCGTTTTCATTTTTCCCCATTGCCAGCGGCATTAAAACAAACAGTGCAGAACCCATACTAACTAGCATATGAGTTCTCAATCCCGCTGGTTTGTTTCTGAGTTGGCGCTCCCATCCAATAATTCCGCCAACAAACATGGCTAGGCACAACCTTAATAGTATGCCTAGCCAATTATCGGGAGACCACAAGTTAGCGATCGACAATGTTTTACTGCAAATAATTAATCGGAAGATTCCAATATTAGCGGAGTACGATGTCCGATCGCAATCTCACTGCCAAATCTTGTTCCGGGCGAATCACGAGTACGTCAACGCTGCGCCGCCCCAACAATACTCCAGCTATAGCGCCGATCCCAGCGCCTCCCAATACTTCTTCAGTGGCGATGGCTTTGTCGCCGGTAATGCCTGCTAGTGCTGCTGCTGCTGCTGCACCCAAGGCTGCACCTTGCGCTAGTGAACCTGTGCCAGCACCTTTTTGGACTCTTTCGGTTCTGGTAATAATTCCTGAATTTCCGTCAATCCGATAGCGTTGGCGGCGGCTGATAACTAACTCTCTGGCAACAAATTGAGTACCCATTTGATTGCCTCTTCTGACAGGTTGCAGTGTCCCGACTATCTGGCTGCCTCTGGGGATTAATACTCTGCCTTGAGGTGTGCGGATGTCTTGCGCTACTGTTAAAGTTAAAGGTGCAGTTTCTTCGCGGGTGACAACTATTTTGTCTTTTTCATAGCTAACTGGAATTACACTGCCCGACGGAATTCGGATGCTATCAAATTGTGAAATTCGTTGTTGGGCTTCTGCGGGAGTAGCTACCACCAGCGGCGCGCTGGTTCCAACTGTAATGCCCAGTGCGAGGATTGCTGCTGTTGCTGAACGCCATTTTTGAGAAGTAATCATATAAATTGTCTCCTTGCTTCGGTTTTGGTTTACTTAGGAACGCACTACTGCTAAATTTGTTTCTTGTTTCGCATTCATCTGATGTTTTGATTATGGCAGGCTGGAATTCTACCAGTTGGGAAGATAAGGTCGATAATCGAAAATTTTAAAATTTGGAAAGAGCGAGAAACTGGGCAAGATTGGGAAGATAAGGAGGATAAAGGAGAGATTTCGGTTCATCGTCCCCCTTAGCATCTAATTAGTTAAGGTGAAATCCCAGCATGATGGCTCGGATCACCAGGTTAATTGTTGAGAGCGTTTAAAGCTAACAATCCAGCACCGAAAGCTGGTTCGTATCGGGGCGAGATTACCTTAGCTTTTGGGGCGATCGCACTTATGGCGGCTTCAAACCGACCTCGGCAATTTGCCTCTCCGCCCCACACACCTCCTACGATCACAATTTCAAATTCTTCTGTTTGGTTAAATAGCGCTGAAATGGCTATTTTTGTTGAATAGGTTAATTCTGCCACAGCATTATTGATAATGCAGTCAGCGACGCGATCGCCCTCTGCTGCTGCTCCCTCGACAATCGGCGCTAAGGCTGCAATTTCTTTGACTCCCCAACCGCGCCCGTAAACGACTTCTACCAATTCTTCTAGGTTATTGAGGCCTAAATGCGTTTGAAATTTTTCCGCAAGCACGGTAAAATCTTCGCGTCCGTCATAGAACTTCAAAGCAGCTTGCAAACCCTCAAGGGCGATGTTATATCCGCTGCCTTCATCGCCTAAAATGTATCCCCAACCGCCGACTCGTTTAGTTTTTCCGTGACGGTTTTGCCCGAAAACAATCGAACCGGTTCCTGAAATAACGGCGATACCCACTGGATGGCCTGTACCGCCAGCAAGTGCGATCGCGCAGTCGCTGGAAATTACTATATTCCTGGGTAGGAATGATCTGGTTACTGGTAAAGTATTCGTCAACTGCAAGTTCTGCACTACAAATTGCACTATTTCACGATCTTTTGGACGCCCGACGCCTGCTAGTCCCAGACCAATTGCTTCTATGTTGAGATTGCCTACAGCCTCGACCTGAGCGGACAGAACTGCTCGTTCGATCGCCAATTGGATGGATTGTTTTGCTGTCTCAATTCCCAGGGTTTGATAATTTGACGGCCCTGCTTCACCCCGTCCTAAAACAAGGTGGTTGTCATCCATTAAAAGGCAGATAGTTTTAGTGCCGCCGCCGTCGATGCCGAATACGTAGCTCATGAATAATTTAGAGAATAATAGAGCAACCCAGATTAACAGAGATATCTCTATTCTACGCTTTGTACAATCCGATTAAATCGACAGAGCAATGCTAATAATAATTAAACCTAATAATGCTAACCAAACCAGATGGCGCTGACACCAATTTTTGATCGATTGCAGCCCGTCGCCGCTGCTGTAAGGAATCGTCTGTGGCACAAGTGGCTCAGCTTGATTGTGATAAAGCGTGCATTCTTTGGCAAAGGGACGTTGCGGGTAGTTGCAAGTGTCATCTGCGTGATAAATACAGGTAGTGCACAGAAATTCTTCGGGTTTTGATCTATAAAGAGGGATACCCGGATGACCGAAAGCTTTGAGGGGGATTTTGCAGTGTGGACAGGCGAGGGCTTGGGCCTCTACAGGTTGGTGACAGCGGGGGCAATCAGGCATAGACAGCAGGGTTATGGGGTAATGTGGTGGGTAGGCTCATTAGCGGGTTTTCCGAACGCCGATTAGCGCGATCGCCTCGCCATCAGGCGGCTGGATACTCCAAAATAGAAAGGTAGTTGTGCGCTGATGTAACTTTAAGTTTACAGATGGTTTCGCAGCGACAGCAGGCGACCTGAGCCGATCGGGTATGAAAGGGCAAACATTAGGAAAAATCTATGGATAACAATAGCAACTTACTCAAACAACTGGTAATGCTGGGCATTGGTACTACTTCCCTGGTGGCAGAGAAATTGCAGGAAGTGAGCGAGCAATGGGTCAAAGATGGCAAAATCAATCCTGAGCAAGCCAAAACCTTTGTCGATGACATGACCGAACACCTGAAGTCTGAACAGGGCAATTGGGATACGCAGTTGCAGCGGCAACTACGGAATATGCTGCAAGATATGGGAGTTCCCCGACAGTCGGAAATGGATGAGTTGCGGGGAAGGCTCGATCGTTTGGAACGTCAGATGCGCGATTTAGAAAACCGTAACTGGCGCTGAGTTCGATCCTCTTCGAGGGCTTCGCTAACGCCCGCGAGAAGTTCGCTGCTATCTTGTGATAAGATTGTCACCCGAAGGCAGAAGGCTAAAAAAGGCACTTATGTAGAAGCCATTTATGTAGAATTACAAACATTTTGACTTCATACTTTTGCCTTTAAAATTATCTGGTACCTGCCGTTTTTTGGTGGAAAAGTTCAGATAACATTTGGTAGTTCTTGTTGTACTAGATGTCTTAGATATCTGAGATATCGTGGTTAAAAGTATTAGGAGGGTTAATTTTGCGAGGAGTTCTAGTCAGCTTGGGAGTAATGCTGGTTTGCTTTGTGTTTTTGATAGTCGCTCAAATGGGCGGTTCTGGGTCCCAAGCAGTTGCAGCCGAATTGAACAATCTTTTACCAGAGACTGCTATTGAGAAATTGTCAGCGCAGTCTTTGAATGAAAATAACTTGCTAGTAGCTGATGCTACTTTACCGGAGGTACCAGCTACTATCGCTGGCAATAACATGACTGATAATACTGAGAAAACTGTCACCACAGATTCAGGTCTGAAATATGTTGAATTGAAAGAGGGTGATGGGGCGACTCCAAAAACCGGCCAGACGGTTGTGGTGCACTACACTGGAACTTTGGAGGATGGCACGAAGTTTGACAGTTCGCGCGATCGCAATTCTCCTTTTCAGTTCAAAATTGGCGTGGGTCAAGTAATTAAGGGTTGGGATGAAGGCGTCGGTACGATGAAAGTTGGAGACCGCCGCAAGTTGATTATTCCCCCTGATCTCGGTTACGGTGCTCGCGGTGCGGGCGGGGTGATTCCTCCTAATGCTACGCTGATTTTTGATGTGGAATTGTTGAAAATCGCTGGCTAGGTAGCTCAATATAATTCAACGTAAAACTTTTACGGTGTTTAGAAACCCGGTTTTTTTAAGAAACCGGGTTTTTGTGTATGTTCTGGTTGATTTACGATCGCTTCGGAGATGCCAGATTGCGAAAGCAGGTATATTGGGCGTCAAATAAGAGTTTGATGATTCCTGTGGGGCCGTTTCTGTGTTTGGTAATGATTACTTCTGCAATTCCGCGATCGGGCGAATCAGGGTTGTAATATTCATCGCGGTAGAGCATAATTACTAAATCTGCGTCTTGCTCGATCGATCCACTTTCTCTCAAATCAGACATCATCGGTCGCTTGTTTGTCCTCGCTTCCACACCCCGACTCAACTGAGATAAGGCAATAATCGGCACGTTGAGTTCGCGGGCTAAACCTTTAAGACTTCTGGTAATTCGAGATAGTTCTTGCACGCGGTTGTCGCTGGTACCTTCCATTAATTGCAGGTAATCTAGCAAGACTAATCCTAGGGTTCCCCCTTGTTCTGCTTGGAGGCGGCGGACTTTCGATCGTATTTCTGTGACGGTAATATTGGGAGTATCGTCAATAAACAGCGGTAGTTCTGATAAATTGCCAATGGCTGTACTAATTGGTTCCCATTCGTTTTGACTGATTCTACCCGATCGCAACCTGTTACTTTCTATTTTGGCTTCACTCGACAGGATGCGCTGCACTAGCTGTTCTTTCGACATTTCTAAGCTGAAAACGGCAACCGGCAATTTTTGCTGTCCGGCTGCGATGTGGTGGGCGATGTTGGTACAAAAAGCGGTTTTGCCCATCGCCGGCCTGGCTGCAACGATGATTAAATCCGATCGCTGAAAGCCTCCTGTCATAGCATCTAAGTCATAAAAACCGCAGGGAATACCGGGAAGTGTCAGGCCTTCATTGCGATTTTCTAGGTCTTGAAATGTTTGGTTTAGTGTTTCGCCGATCGACACTAAATCCTGTTGCGGGCGTTCTTGAGTTATGCTGAAAATTTCTTGTTCGGCGCGGTCTAAGACTGTTTCTAGTGGTGTTGCCGTCTCGTAACCTAGTTGTACTATGTTGTTGCCAGCTTCGATTAATTTGCGGCGCTGATATTTGTCTTCAACTAAAACTGCATATTGGTCGATGTTGACTGCGGAAACTGTGCGATCGACTAATTGTGCTAATTTAGTTAGTCCTCCTACTTGCTCTAACTGGTTGCGGTCGGTTAGCGAAGTTGTTACCGTCATTAAATCGGTAGGTTGACCCTGTAAAAATAGCCCTAATGCCGATCGATAAATGACTTGATGAGCGGTGATGGCAAAAAACTCCGGTCGCAGCAGTTCGGCAATTCGGGAAATAGCTTCGGGGTCAATTAAAATCCCGCCCAAAATTGCTTCTTCTGCCTCTATATTTGTCGGCATCAAATCGCTCATTAGTCAATAGTCCTCAGTCATTAGTTGTTAGTCATTAGTCATTAGTTATTAGTCATTAGTTATTAGTCATTAGTTATTAGTCATTAGTTTAGGACTTACGCACCAGCTCTATCTTTAGGCTGCTTATGGGCGCACCTTATTCCTACCTATAGCGGCTTAAACCATTTTTTGCGTAAATCCTATAGTTATTAGTTGCCAGTGATTAGTCGTCAGTTTTAAATCTGCAAGTTAGCAGTCCTCAGTCATTAGTTAGCGTTACTCACTTCTTATATCATCTCCGATCGAGCGATTAAAAGGGCGGGTTTTTGAGATTGTCAATTATTGGCAGATATTTTTCGTGAACCCGCCCCTACCGTATTAGGGGTAATCGACCGGACATAATATTAGTTAGCGGTACTCAGTTCTTAGCTAATGACTAATAACTAATGACTAATGACTAACAACTAATGACTAATGACTAACAACTAATGACTAATGACTGATGACTCATGACTCTTAATTACATCGGAACCACTTGAATATCAACTTCGGCAGTAACTTCTGCGTGTAGTTTGATTTCAGCTTTGTATGTACCAGTTTGGCGAATTTCGGGCAGAGTGATGCCGCGCCGATCGACTTCTTGACTGGTAGAGTTGAAAATCAGTTCTGCTACTTCTTGGTTGGTGACAGTACCAAAAATCGCGTCTGCTTCGCCAACTTGCTTGGAGATGATGAAAGGCCCAGCCGATTCGAGGGCGGTTTTGCGGACTTCAGCTTGCTGCTTGAGTTCTAGCTGGCGCAGTCTTTCTTCTTCACGGCGACGCTCTGCTTGCTTGAGAATGCCCGGAGTGGCTCTACATCCCATTCCTTGGGGTACTAGGTAGTTGCGGGCGTAGCCTGGGGCTACTTCTACTACGTCGCCAGCTTTGCCGAGTTTGCTGACATCTTTATTTAAAACTAATTGAACGCGCTTGGCCATGATCGTGGGTTGTGGGGTTTTAACTGCAACTTTTTATAATAGCGAAGTTTGAGGGGCGATCGCAAGGGAGTTCGGCAACGGATTATGTAGCGGATGTAACGGATTTAACGGATGTAACGGATGGATGTTGAGATTCGAGGTTCGAGATTCGAGGTTCGAGGGAAGAAACAGGGATAATATTTTTAACGGGCAAATTCAGTTTGAAATTACGCAAAACGGGGGTGCTGTAATGAGCAAAATCAACTACAGTGCAATGTCTTACAGAGCACTCAGGCTTTATTTTCAAGGCGCTGGGCGATCGATCGCGCTACAGTAGCAACTAACTGGGTCGAATTGATCGGCTTGGCTAAGTGTTGGTCAAATCCGGCTTGCAAAATTTGGCGCTCGTTCGCTTCTCCAGCATAGGCCGTTAAGGCGATCGCCAACAACTGCCGATAATCAGGCGCAAGCTGAGTGCGGATGCGATGGATCAACATATACCCGTCCATCTGGGGCATTCCAATGTCGCTGACGAGCAAATCCGGTGCAGTTTGTTCGATCGACTCTAGCGCCTCAGCAGCAGATGACAGGGAAATCACCTCTGCACCCGCTTCCTCAAGCACAAAAGCGACAAAATCTCGCGAGTCGAGTTCATCATCTACCACCAAAATTCTCAATCCAGCTAGTGGCAAGGATGAGAGATCGGGACTAGCAGCCCCATTAACGGCTTCCTCCTCCTGCCTTCTAGAATCATCATTTAATAGCGGTAATCTCACCGTAAACGTCGCTCCTTGACCAACTCCTGCGCTTTCTGCAAACACCGTTCCGCCGTGAAGTTCGATCAGTTGGCGGACGATCGCCAATCCCAGTCCCAAGCCTCCAAATTTGCGCGTTGTAGCGCCATCTTCTTGTCGGAAATGGTCAAAAACATAAGGCAAGAAATCGGGAACAATACCTTTACCTGTGTCCGTGACTTGAATTTGAGCTTGGTGCTCGATTTGCCCTAATCGAACTTCTACTCTACCGCCTTCGGGCGTGAATTTCACTGCATTTGATAACAAATTCCACACAATTTGTTGCAAGCGACTTGTATCGCCGAGAACTTGCCCGACATCGGGATTTAAGATTGTTTGGATTTGAATTTTTTTAGCTTCGGCGGCTAATTGCACGGTTTCCAAAGCAGACGGGATAATGGTTGCCAGATTCATCGGAGCCACATTCAATCTGAGTTTTCCTTGCAGAATCCGAGACACGTCAAGCAAGTCTTCGATTAATTGAGATTGCAGTCGGGCGTTGCGCTCGATCGTCTCAAAAGCCTTGGCAGTTTGAGTCGGCTTCAGCTTGCCGCCGACGAGCAGTTGTGACCAGCCTAAAATCGGATTCAGGGGCGATCGCAACTCGTGAGAAAGCACCGCCAGAAACTCGTCTTTAATGCGGTTAGCTCGCTCGGCTTCCGTGCGGGCAGTTTGTTCTAATTTAAGAACCATATCACGCTCGGTTTCCACTTGTTTGCGCTCTGTAATGTCGATTACAGAGCCGATATAACCCTCAAATTGTCCGCTTTCGGAAAATCTGGGAGCAGCCGCATCCATCGCCCAAGAATATCCGCCATCCTTGCGCCCGACGCGATATTCCACGCTGTACGGTTCCTGGCGTTCGTTGGCGGTCAAAAATGCGTCCTTGGCGTATTCTCGGTCTTCTGGATGCAACGCGTTTATCCAACCCAATCCTAAACCTGTTTCCTCAGTTTGACCTGTGAATTCATACCAGGTTTCGCTCAAGAAAGTGCAATAGCCTGTGGAGTCTGTTACCCAGACCATAAAAGGAGCGTTGTTAGCCATATTGCGGAATCGTTCTTCGCTTTCTTGCAGCGCTGATAAAGCTTGTTTGCGTTCTGTGATATCCCGACAGACAATCACTCCGCCTTTGATTTCGCTGCTAGTATCAACTACTGGATAACCGCTGATACTGATCCAGCGATCTTCGGAATCTTCGCGGCGGACAAATACCTCTACATCATTGACATATTCACCTTTGATTGCTCTGGCTAGAGGTAGTTCAGCGGCGGGGAAAAGGGTTTTTTTGTCTGCCCAAAATAGTCCGTAAGTGCTCGACCATTCCTCACAAGATTTTTCATTCGATAGCTGACCGAATATTCCTACGGCGGCTCGGTTAAACAACACAAACTCGCCTTGTTGGTTGGCCAAAATCAAACCATCACCAATGCTGTCAATAATTACTTGCAGTAACTTAGTTTGTTCTTGCAGGGCGACTTCTGCTCGTTTGCGATTTGTGATGTCGCTGGAGATGCCAATCAGGCCGATGACTTCTCCCGCCTGATTGCGGTAGGGAGCTTTCATTACCAGAAATGTCCGAATGCCATCGTGAGATTCTTCGAGGACTTCTGTTTGGCCGGATTCCATAATGCGCCGATCGTTTTCCGTGACTGTGACTGCAAGTTCTACTACTGGGTATAAATCGATATCGCGACCCCCAATTACTTCAGAAGCAGATTTGCCCATTATTTCCAGCGTGGCTGGATTTGCATAAATAATCTGTCCTTCTCGATTTTTGACAAAAATTGGTGTGGGTGCTGACTCGTTAATTACATTCAAAATCGCATTTTTTTGCCGCAGTTCTTCTTCAGTGCGTTTGCGATCGCTAATATCGCTCCAATAAGCCGTAAGTCCTTCGGCCGCAGGATAGGCGCTCACTTCTATATACATCTGGAGCGACGGCGAGAACTCTTCAAATTTGACAGAAAGTTGCTCGTTAACGACTCGATGAAATTCTTGATATGCCCTTGAATAGGATTCTTTTTCGGCGGGGAATAGCTCCCAGATCGATCGACCTAACAAGTCGTTTCTCGATCGAGAAAGCAGTTTTTCTGCTGTGGCATTAACGTAGGTATAGCGCCATTGTGAATCGATCGCCATAAAGGCATCGGTAATACTTTCTATAATATTGCTGACTTGTTGGTTGGCCGCTTGCACCGCGAGTTCAGCGTTTTTGCGCTCGGTGATGATTTCGCAAAAAATCATGATGCCGCCAATCTCATTGGTGTTGGTTCGCCAAGGGTGAATTTCCCAGCGCACCCAGTCGATTAAGCCATCAGGGCGGGGAAACTGCTCTTCAGGGCAGGTTTCGACTGCTCCCGCCAGACAGCGCTGGTGGATTTGTTTGAAATGATCGGGCAAATTAGGAAAGATGTCGTAGTGCGATCGGCCCACAATGTTTTGAGTGCCGAGCCCGTAACTTGCCAGCCAGCGGTCGCTCACCAGCATATACCGCATCTGGCGGTCAAACATCGCCACCCCCGCAGGCGAATGTTTTACGAACAGCCGCAGTTGCTCGGACTGTTGCCGCAGGAGATTCTCCGATTGTTTGCGATCGCTGATTTCTTTGAAAAGTATGGCGACTTTTCGGCTCTGCGGCTCAGGAGTGCGGAACGCCAAAACCTCGAACCAGCGGTTCATGACTTCCGAGCCGTGCTCGAAGCGCAAGGACTCCCCCGTCAGGGCGACTTTGCCGTAGATCTCAAACCAATAATCTTCGAGATCCGGAAGCATCTGGCGCGCCGTTTTACCCACAGCTTGTTCGAGTCCGGTTTGTTTCACAAAGGCAGGATTGACTTCCAAAAAGCGGTAATCGATCGGCTTTTCGTTTTTGTCAAACAGCATTTCAATGACGCAAAAACCTTCGTCTAGGGACTCAAACAAAGTGCGATAGCGTTCCTCGGAACGGCGCAAAGCAGCAAGAGCTTGTTTGCGATCGCTAATATCCATACAGGCCGCTACACAGCCGCGAACTGCGCCTTGTTCGTCAAATAACGGCACCGCATTCACCAACCAATCAAAGGCCGCCCCGTCCTCGCGCACCATTTGAATTTCCACATCTCGCACTTCGACGCCGGAAGCTACGGCTAGTTGCATGGGGAGTTGTTCTCCCGGAATTTCCTGTCCGTTGCGGAGTCGTCTAAAGGGAAGGACTGCCGCTTGCTCTCCGGTTCCAGAAACATTGGTATCGGGCGGCACTTGCAACATCGACTGGGCAAACCGGTTAGCGCGAATTACTTTACACTCTGGATCGTCGGCGATCGTAATACCGACGGGTACAGCATCAAGTATCGATTGCAGTTCATTAATTCGTCGCTCTAGTTCTTGGTTGAGCCGTTGAATTTCTTTTTTGGTAGCTTTGCGTTCGGTAATTTCATGCACCGTCACATTCACGCCCAAAACGCGATCGTCCTCGGCCCTCAGTGGATAGACACTCAACAGCCAATCCTGTTCGACTCCCGGCTGTGCTGAGTTCGTCCTGCGAAGTTCGAGCTGTTGAAGTGGAACTTTAGTTTGAATAACTTGTCGGTAAAGTGGCTCTAAATCATCTGCCATTTCTGGCAAGATTTCGCGCAATGTTTTGCCGATGTGGGCGGCGGCTGGAACTCGGTTAATTTCTGCTAGCCAATCGTTGAGGCGGACAAACCGCAACTCAGTATCGAGGAAGCAAAGTCCGATCGGCGCACTAGCATAAATCGCCTCGATTTCTGCTAGTTGTTGCTGCGCCGTTTGCGCTTGTTGAATAAAAGCAGCCCTCGCCGCCTTCTGCTGGGTGACATCTTGAAAATAAACGGCAAGTCCCGATGGGATGGGATAAGCTCGTACCGCATACCAAGCATTGAGTGGCCGATAAAAAGATTCAAAACTAACCGTAACTTGGAACGTGGCGGCGTGGCGATATTCCTGCTCAAACAAACTGCCCACTGATTCGGGAAACTCTTCCCAAATGCTGTTGCCAATCAAATCTTTCGAGGATCGATTCAGCCACCGCGCCGCTTGCGAATTGAGGTAGGTAAATCGCCAGTCTCGATCCAAAGCAAAGAACCCGTCCGAAATACTTTCGAGGGTGTCTGACAGTTGGGGCGCGGGCGCGTTACAGACTGGTTCGGGCTTTTGTTGAGCGATAGGAGTGAAGGTTGTTACTACGGCATAGGGAGTCGATCGATCTCCCTGAAATAAAGGTTGAGAATTGAGCGTCAACCAAATCAATTCTCCCTGTGGCCGATAAAAGCCCATGATGACATTTAAACATGGTTGCCCGGTTTGCAGCGCCACCATCGCCGGATGTGTTTCACCAGGAAAATCCGAGCCATCTTCACGCAGAGTCTGCCACCGAGTTTTGATTGAAGTGCATAAGAGCATCTGTTCTGCTGTCATCCCCAACAGCTCCTGGGCGTGAGAATTGCACCCCTGAATGCTACCATCTGCCAATTGCAGAACCATCCCTACATCTGTGGGCAAAGGCGCGACTGGGTAGAACGCTTTGTTAGAATCCGTTGAAACAGAGGGGTCGATTTTTGCTTGGGGTTCAGTATTGCGTGGGTTTTGCATCGGTTTCTAACAACGATCATTTTACTTTGGGCAAAGCAAATCGCGCTCAATAATAGGGAAATAACCAGAGGAACTTTTGACTTGAGCAGGGTGACACTTCAAACCTAAGATGGATGTCGATCGTTCTGCGGTAATATCGATATCTAGACAATTTATTTTATCGTAGAGTCCCACGTCTGAACCATTTGCGGGATTCAGCACAGGCGACGGGGAATTTTCTGGCTGTTTCAAATGCCAGGTTAGTCCGTCTCATTATTTTTCGCGTTGCTGCATATTACCAATGCCTGTTGCTCGTTTTCGGGCGCGAACAGATGGCACTTGCACACAACTAAATAAGTAGATGAAGCTTGAAAATACATAACCCCTCTCTCGCAGCGAGTGAAACGAAGCAATCGCTTTTGTTACGCCCGCCTTACATTCTGTTACATTATAAACTTTATTCGCGCCTACCTACTTAGAAACCCCGTTTCTTTGTGTAAATCTAACCGGCAATTTAGGCAAGATTTTATTCGTCTCAACGGTAAATGGGCGATCGCATTTACCTCAATACAGGGTCGCCTACTTCCTCCAGTCCCAACGTTTGTGTCACGTTTGCCATTCATCTCACAAACTTAATCCTATGCACATATTCACAGCAGCCGATCGCACCTATATTCTGGGGTTAGCAGCACTTCTCAAGTCTGTAGATCTGAATGTTAGCCAATCTGGGAAGGAGCAGGTCAAAATTACCGTTGTATCTAGCAGGATATATTCACCGCAAAAGGAACAGTTACAGAATTGTTGCAAATACCAGATTGAATGGCAAGAATTGCAATCTAATTACGACCAACTTCTTTCGGTATCAGGTTCTAAACTTCCTTACGTTAAATTGGAGCCGCGAAAATATACCAAAGAAACAGAAAGGCTGATTTGGCTCGACAGCGATACGATCGTTCTGGGCAGCTTAAAGCCGCTGTGGAACCTAGATTTTCCAACTCTGCCGATAGCAGCCGCACCCAACGTCTGGGGAAATCCCAACAATTATCTAGATCTAAACCCTTATTTCAATAGTGGTGTTTTAGTTTACAACATGAAGCTTTGGGAGGAAGAGCAACTGTCGGAAAAGTTGCTCCAAAACGCTAGAACCCACGTTTGGGGCGATCGCGATCAAGGTGCATTAAATTCAGTTTTAGTGGGAAGGTGGAAGCAATTAGACCAAATATGGAACAACTACAAGACTGATGATATGTCAAGTAAAGTGATGCACTTTATATCAAGACCGAAACCGTGGGAAAGCTCCGCCCCCAATCAATTATGGCTCGCTATGTTGTTTCAGACACCGTTTAAGGACGAACTAGAAAAAATCCCAAATAAGTTTAAGGGGCTGTCGAGCTTTCACGTAAAATACCAAAGACTTGACAGGTGGTTGAGCGAACCGATACTCAAGTTTAAGAGTTACCTGAAACAACAAAAACGTTAAGGTCAATCGATTTTAGATTTGAGATTTTAGATTAAAGAATTGAAGCATTGACTTGCGCGAGATGAATCCGGGGGCTTGTATCCTGGATGCTTTCGGTCAAAAGTGGTCTTTCATGCCGCGCAATCGAGCGAAGGTTTGCACTGGATCGGAGGTGTTGGCGGCTGATTGGATGTTGGGAAAATCCCAGCGCAAAAATGGGTTTGTGCTTTTTTCGAGACCGATCGATGATGGTATTGTAGGTTGCGATCGACTGCGGGCTTCCTTGACTTCGGCGAAGCGCTGCTGTAAATCGGGATTGTCGCCATCCACACTCAAGGCAAATTGCAGGTTGTTCAGCGTGTATTCGTGGGCGCACCAGACTCTGGTACTATCGGGCAAGTTTCGCAGTTGTCCCAGAGAGGCTAACATTTGGGCGGGAGTGCCTTCTTTGAGCCTGCCGCAGCCTCCAGCAAATAAGGTGTCGCCGCAGAACAACTCGCCGATTTCGCTGGGGTTGCTGGGGGGGAAATAGTAGGCGATGTGAGCTTTTGTGTGGCCGGGTAGGAAGAAGATTTCGGCGGTTCTGTTGGCGAAAGAAACTCGATCGCCCGCTTGTAAAAACACTTGCTGTCCGGGTATTCTGCCTCGGTCTTCTGCGCCACCGTAAACTTTAATTTGGGGAAAGCGATCGATCAGTTCCTGATTGCCGCCTATGTGGTCGCTGTGGTGGTGGGTAATGAAAATTGCGGTTAATTCGGCTCCGAGTGCTTGCAGTTGCTCTAATACTGGCTGCGATCGTGCTGGATCGACGACGGCTGCTGTGTGGCGATCGGGGTCGTGCAGCAAGAAAATGTAATTGTCGGACAGTACCGGAAGCCGATAAACCTGCATATAAAAGTGCCTCTCTCGGAAAAATATTATATAATTAAGTTAGTCTGAACGCTATCCCAAGGCGGATTGCAGATTTATTAAGTCCGCATATCTATCTTGGGAAGTAAAACTCTGATAGGTTATTTCTGCTGTTGAGCAAATTGATTTGCGGTCGGGTACGCATTATTTTTTGGTCAAGAACGGCAATCCACTTTAACTATTTTTGCATAAAAGCGATCGAATAAATGCGAACAGCTCACAACAAATCGAACTTAACAATTTCTCAAAAAGTCGATCGGATTGTAGCGTCTGGAAAGATCACTCGCAGGGAACACTTAGTTTTGACTTCGGCTATCCTGTCAGATGATAAAATTTCAGAAGAGGATCGACATCAGATTAATCGGATATTTGATTATATCCAAATTGGTCGCCTCAAGTTTATCGAGTGAACAGAAAGACTTGCACAGTCAGCATCTATCTGGAGTGTAAAAAGCGTTTTTTAGGAGTGCGATCGTGTCCCGCACAGCAAAGCCTATATATTTCGCTTGAATCCTCCGGGTCACGCCGAGCGTGAAAGCGTCAGATGTGGAAGTCTCAAATTAACAAGGCTTTTGGCAATCCCAGCTACAAAAACAGGCAGAAGAAAATGAGTGCAGAAAAACAAACTATTTTGGTGACGGGCGGAGCTGGATATATTGGCTCTCATGCGGTATTAGCGCTGAAAAACGCCGGTTATGGTGTGGTGATTTTGGATAATTTAGTTTACGGTCACAGAGATTTAGTAGATCGGGCTTTGCAGGTGGAGTTAGTAGTTGGCGACACGAACGATCGCACTCTTCTAGACAACTTGTTTGCTACGCACAAGATTGATGCTGTAATGCACTTTTCTGCTTACGCTTACGTGGGCGAATCTGTTACCGACCCAGCTAAATATTATCGCAACAATGTCATCGGCACTATTACGCTTTTGGAAGCAATGATCGCTGCTGACGTGAAGAAATTTGTGTTTTCTTCTACTTGCGCGACTTACGGTGTACCGCAGAAAATTCCGCTCACAGAAGACCACCCGCAAAATCCGATCAATCCCTACGGTGCTACTAAGTTAATGGTAGAAAGGATTTTGTCGGATTTTGACGCTGCGTATAATTTCAAGTCTGTTTGTTTCCGCTATTTTAACGCGGCTGGGGCTGACCCTAACGGGTTGTTAGGAGAGGATCACAATCCTGAAACTCACCTCATCCCGCTGGTGTTGTTCGCGGCTTTGGGTAAACGAGATTCGATCGCGATTTTTGGCACGGATTACGAGACTCCTGACGGTACTTGCATTCGGGATTACATTCACGTTAACGATTTGGCATCTGCTCACATTTTGGGATTAGAATATTTGCTAAATGGTGGCAAATCTGATTTCTTTAATTTGGGCAACGGCGGCGGGTTTTCGGTGAAAGAGGTGATAGAAGCGGCTCGCCAAGTGACGGGAAAAGAGATTAAAGCTGTTGAGCGTGAACGGCGTCCGGGCGACCCGCCTGCTTTGGTTGGCAGCAGCAAAAAGGCGATCGAAACCTTGGGCTGGTCTCCAGAATATCCAGACATCAAGAATATTATATCCCATGCTTGGCACTGGCATCAAAAGCGTCACAGTTAGCATAAACTCAAATAAAAAAAGTGCAAAAATAGAGTCTTAAATAATGTTAAACACTCACAAAGATTTTTGTTTTTGCACCTTAGCTTTTGGGAAAAAGTATCGCGAATTAGCCAAACAACTAGCAGCAGACTTAGAAACTCATTCTCTAGGGACGATGCTAGTTGTTTGTACTGACAACCCAAATGACTTTCAGGATTTGACGAATGTTTTCGCCTTTAAAAAAAGTCGCGAAGGTGTAGATTATTGTTAGAATGATAAACGATTTGCACTAAAAAAAGCCTTAGAATTATGCCGAGTGACAATTTTTGTGGATGCAGATACAAGAATCCTAGGAAAAGTGCCGGAGAGAGAATGGATGCCAGGAATTACTTGTAAAGGGTTTATTCCCATTCTAGAACATCCACCAAATCAATCATTGCCGGGGAGAAAAGAGGCAATTCACAAATTAGCAAAAAAGCTAGAAATTCCATTGAAAAATGTAAGTTTTGTTCCCGAAAACTTGTTCGTAATTGCGAGAGACAATGGGAAAGAAATTCAGTTTATTCAAGAATGGGAAAGATTGGAAGATTTTTTGAAGTGCAAAAAGTCAAAACAAAAGACGGTAATCCCATTGGGTTAGCAACTGCTAAAGTTGGCTGGAATATTCGTAATGACGGGTGGCAGGAACTCGCTCAAATTAGGGAGCATTCTTTGGCTCATTGGGACTGGCAAAAAAATCAAGTAAGAACCTTTTGGGATAAGGTTTGGGATAAATTGCAGTTTGAGAATTGGCAATATCTCTATCGGTTATTAAAAACACAGTTAATTGCCTTATTAAATTTCGATTTTTACTATCGTTAGATAAAAGATATGGATAGAGGATTTCTCACCATTTTAATTGGATTGTACTCGTTTCAAGACTGCATACATTTTCTAGCTTCAGTCATTCGATTTTAGATTTTAGATTTTAGATTTTGGATTGACTTGCGCGAGATAAACTCGGGGGCTTGAGGATTTTATATTTTAGATTTTGGATTGATTCCACGGATAAATCACGTGGCGGGTACCACCTTTGAAATTCGCTTGTCAGGAAGTTTCACCGCGAACCGATTCTTATTTTAATAGATAGAGTCCCGCGATTTTTATATCCCTTACTTTGGGTGTTCGGAAATGTGAGATTGCAGGCCGCACCGAAACACGAAAATCCTGTTTTAGCATCGCGACAAGCTAAGCTGGCTTTGTACGGGGAATCTCTGTTTGAGAAAACTATTTATATGGATTGTGATATTTGTTTGCTGTCGCCAATAGATGAGGTGTTTGATTTTCTGGATGAAGTAGATTTGCTGATAACAGAAGATGTGCAGCCTGCCATTGCTAAAGCAGCAAATTTATTAAGAGTTAAGCAGGATATTCTGTCAACTTTGCAGTCTGTCGGGTTGCCGCTAAATGAAAATAGCATTCAATACAATGGCGGATTTATCGCTTTTACGAAAAGCAGTAAAACTCAGGAATTGTTTATAAAGTTTAAGAAATATTTCGAGATGGTAGTGGCGCATCAAAATGTGCTAATAGTGAAAGACTAGGGCGCTTTTGCGGCGGCTGTTGAATCGGTGAAACCGAAAATGACAACTTTGTCCCCGGTTTACAACTACTTGGATAAGTGGAAAGATGTTTATAGGATCGACAAACCGATTAAAGTAATGCACTGCACTTATCCTTACCGCCCTCAGTACGCGAAGAACGTGACGCGATCGCTCTTTACTAGAATAGTCGATCGCATGGCTAAAATATTTTTACCAAATCAACTTAACAATCCCTTTGCGCGACTTACGGCGTACCGCAGAAAATCCCGCTCACAGAAGACCACCCACAAAACCCGATCAATCCCTACGGTGCTACTAAGTTAATGGTAGAACGGATTTTGTCGGATTTTGACGCTGCGTATGATTTCAAGTCTGTTTGTTTCCGCTATTTTAACGCGGCTGGGGCTGACCCTAACGGGTTGTTAGGAGAGGATGACAATCCTGAAACTCACCTGATCCCACTGGTGTTGTTCGCGGCTTTGGGTAAACGAGATTCGATCGCGATTTTTGGCACGGATTACGAGACTCCTGACGGTACTTGCATTCGGGATTACATTCACGTTAACGATTTGGCATCTGCTCACATTTTGGGATTAGAATATTTGCTAAATGGTGGCAAATCTGATTTCTTTAATTTGGGCAACGGCGGCGGGTTTTCGGTGAAAGAGGTGATAGAAGCGGCTCGCCAAGTGACGGGAAAAGAGATTAAAGCTGTTGAGTGCGATCGGCGTCCGAGAGACCCACCTGCTTTGGCTGGCAGCAGCGAGAAAGCCATCAAAACCTTGGGCTGGTCTCCAGAATATCCCGACATTGAGAACATTATCTCCCATGCTTGGCAGTGGCACCAAAAACGCCACAACTCTTAGTCTGTAAGGTGCAGCGCACCTTACCATTACAGCAAAGTTTGATTGAATTCTTGTGGGGAGTAGGGGTTGGGCGTCCAGCCCGCCCCAAAAATACAATATGCTAATAATATCTGCTAAATCGGGACAACTGGGCAACCGACTGCTGCTTTTTGCTAATTTCATTGCTTGGGCGATCGAGCATAATTTGACTGTTCTCAATCCTGCTTTTGACGAATATGCAGAATTCTTTGTGGGAACCGCCGGGGATTTTTTGTGTTGTTATCCTCCTCCATATTTTACCGCAGCAGGCAACAAGTTTGTCAGAAGCAAATATTATAATTGTATTAAGTATTTAAGCCACAAAAAAATTTTCAAAACGCAAGAAATAACCCGAAAACAACCTTTTAGTTGGCTCAAATATCAGGACATCGAACAAATCAAGCACGGTTCAATTGTTTTTTTTCAAGGCTGGCTATTTCGAGATGGCTGGTTTGTAGAAGATGTCCCCTATTTACACAAGTACGCCGACCCAATTAGAGCATACTTTGCACCATTAGAGCGATATAGAATCAATGTATATCGTTTGATATTGAATTTAAAAAATAACTCTGATCTGCTCGTCGGAATTCACATCCGTCAAGGAGATTATGCTCAGCATCAAAAGGGGAGATACTTTTACACAACTCAGCAATATTTAGAAGTCATGAATTCTGTGGTAAGGCTATTTGACGGAAAAATAATCAAGTTTTTGATTTGTTCTAATGTTCCGCAAAATCCGAGTTTATTGGAGAGTTTTAACTGTGGATTTGGCAGCAGTCATTTAATTGAAGATATGTATGCTTTGGCTGAATGCGACTATGTTGTCGGGCCGCCTAGCAGTTATACTATGTGGGCTTCTTTTTATGGAGATAAACCTCTTTACATGATCCGCGATGTCAATAAAACAATTAATCTGAAAGATTTTGTACATTTTTATGAATGGCAAGGAATTTTTCACGAGCGAGATGACTGGAGTGAGAGCTTTTGGGAGTGGACACACGCTCGGTAAATAAGTAAATCAATACGTAAATCAATGAATTCAAATAAATTAGCAGTCAAGGGATTTATCACTATTTTAACCGGTCTTTACTCTTTCCAGGATTGCGTTCATTTTCTGGCGTCTGTTAGGAAGTTTCACCGGGAACCGATTATTATTTTAATAGATAGAGTACCTCTAATTTTATATCCTTTACTTCAGGTGTTCGGAAATGTCATATTGAAACCTGCACCTTCTAATGAAAATCCTGTTTTGGCGTCGCGACAAGCTAAGCTGGCTTTGTACGGGGAATCTGTTTTTGAGAAAACTATTTATATGGATTGTGATATTTGTTTGCTGTCGCCAATAGATGAAGTTTTTGACTATCTTGATGAAGTAGATTTGCTGGTGACGGAAGATGTGCAGCCTGCCATTGCTAAAGCGGCAAATTTATTAAGAGTCAAGCAGGATATTCTGTCAACTTTGCAGTCTGTCGGGTTGCCGCTAAATGAAAATAGCATTCAATACAATGGCGGATTTATCGCTTTTACGAAAAGCAGTAAAACTCAGGAATTGTTTATAAAGTTTAAGAAATATTTCGACATCGTAGTTGCAAATCAAAATGTGCTATTATTGAAAGACCAGGGTGCTTTTGCAGCGGCTGTGGAATCGGTGAAACCGAAAATGACAGTTTTGTCCCCTGTTTACAACTACTTGGATAAGTGGAAAGATGTTTATAGGATCGACAAACCGATTAAAGTAATGCACTGCACTTATCCTTACCGCCCTCAGTACGCGAAGAACGTGACGCGATCGCTCTTTACTAGAATAGTCGATCGCATGGCTAAAATATTTTTACCAAATCAACTTAACAATCCCTGGCGTTTAAAATAATTAAAGTTTGTTGGCAAACTGCATCAAAAGCAACAAAATTCTGCCCAAAATAAAAAAAATTAGCCTCAACATATCCGAAAATTTACCTATAAGAATTATTGCTGGCTGGAATAACAGTCTGGGGTTCATCATTGTGTTTTTTTTACCAAAAGACGCGTTGCTGCCCTTTGCCCTGGTTAAAAACCCGGTTGCTTTGGTCGGGAGTGCGTGAGTCCCCATCGCCTTGACAAAAGCTCGGTTAAGCAGGAAAATTAAACAAATGTTTTAAACAAAATACTCAGTGAAAGTTTCATTAGTAGTGAGCGATTTGTCAGGAGGAGGTGCAATTCGTGCTTTTTTATTAGCTCAAGTCTTGATAGAGCTTAAATGTGATGTAGAAGTTGTGGGATTTCAGTTTGGCACGGAATTGTATGCTACTCCTCCCAGAGATATCCCGGTATGTGCGATACCGGGTAAAAATTATCCGGGGTTTTTAATGGATGCTCAAAAACTTTGGAAAAAAATAGATGGGGATATTATTTATGCAGTCAAACCTAAACCTACAAGCTTTGGGTTATCACTGCTGAAAAAACTGGATACTCGCCACTTTATAATTTTAGATATAGACGACTGGGAACTGAGCTGGTACGGCGGAGATGAATGGAAATACCGTCCATCTTTCAAACAACTTTATCGAGATATTTTTAAACACAACGGTCAATTGAGAGAACCAGATCATCCCCTCTATCTCAAGTGGATGGAAAGTCTCATTCACCGTGCGGATGCAGTCACCGTTGATACTGAGTTTTTACAACAGCGTTTTGGTGGTGTATATTTGCCTAATGGTAAGGATACTGCAATGTTCGACCCTGCTAAATACAATCCTGAATTGAGCAGACAGCGTTACGGCTTGTCCGGGTATAGAGTTCTGATGTTTCCGGGGGCACCGCGACCTCACAAAGGTGTTGAGGATGTTTTGATGGCCCTCGAACAGTTAAATGAGCCCGATTTAAAATTAGCGATCGTCGGTGGGAGTCCTTATGATGATTATGATGATAAACTTGTGAAACAATGGGGGCGTTGGATTATTAAACTGCCAAGGTTTCCAGTGGAGACAATGCCGTCCGTTGTAGCGGCGGCTCATGTTGTCGTTGTTCCTCAGCGAGAAACTCTCACAGCCGTGGCTCAGTTTCCGCTCAAGCTGACAGATGGCATGGCAATGGCTAAGCCTGTTTTGTCTACGCGAGTAGGGGATATTCCAGCAATTTTAGGAGGAACGGGTTATTTAGTCGATCCGGGTTCTCCCGCTCAAATTTCACAAAAAATTCAATGGATATTTCAAAATTTGACAGCGGCTAATTTACAAGGAATGAAAGCTCGGGAAAGATGTGTGAAAAAATATAGTATTCAAGCAATGAAACCGATACTTTCAGATATAATCGCAGGTATGTAAATGTTATTTTAAACCGACTCACGGGAGGAAGAAAAACTGGCTGTTATTAAAGAATATTTTGAGATGCCGTACTGTTTAGCTGGGAATGCTTCATGTCTGCCAATAAGCTACTCCTAAAATTTGCCAGACGATATCCCGGCAGGATTCTCTTAACCGTGATGCTGGGTTTTTCTGGCGCTTTATTCAACGGTATCAGCACTACTCTGATTGTACCAGTGCTTTTAAGTTTTTTAGATCACGCTATCGAGCTGCGCGGCGCTCCATCTCTAATTAAAACTTTGATGTATCCCTTTGAGGGAATGCCCGAAAATCAGCGTTTAATGTTGATGACCGGGGCGGTTGTGCTGGCAATTTTTTTTAAAAATGTTGCGAGTTATATCAATACTTTAGTAGCTACTTCTTTGACGCGATCTTTGACTTTTGATTTGCGAGAAGCAGGTTTGCGGTTGTTGTTAGAAGTAGATTTAGATTTTTACTCTAAAACTAAAGTCGGCGATTTAATTAATAGATTGGGCGGAGAGATTGGTCGGACTGCTAGTGCAGTTGGTACGGCCATCGGAATGTTTACTACCTCAATCACGGTTTTGGTTTTTGTGGGTCTGCTACTTTCGATCTCGTGGAAACTGACGGTGACAGCTACAGTTTTGCTGGCGTTAGTTGCTTGGGCCAATCAATATATTATTAACCGTTCCAAGCATTTTGGCCACCTGCTTTCTGAAATGTCGAAAGATTATTCGGTTAGGGTGCTGGAAACCATTACGGGGATTCGGCTGGTCAAGTCAACGGGGAACGAGGAAAGGGAGTATCAGCGCATCAAGCATTTAATTCAAAGGCGAGAACAAGCGGATTTTCAGGCTCAGGTAAATTATGCGGCGATCGCCCCAATTAACGAAGTTGTTAATTTGATAGTTATAATTTTGATTGTATTTATAGGTCGCACAATATTTGCGAATGAGATAGAGTCTATTGCTACCATTTTATTAACCTATTTATTGGTACTGTTTCGATTGATTCCTTTAATTTCACAGTTGAATAGCGGGCGCAGTCAATTTGCTAATACGTCGGCTAGTGTAGAGGTGGTTAATGATTTTTTGAGGCGGGACGACAAGCCATTTATGAAGCCTTTTAGTGGGCAGGCTCCTGTGCCGTACACTCATTTGCGATCGGGAATTCATTTTAATAAAATATCTTTTAGTTATCCTAACCACAAAAATTTAGTTTTGCAAGGAATTGATTTATTTCTACCTCATGGCACTACTTTGGCTTTGGTAGGAACTTCGGGTTCTGGTAAGTCAACTTTGGCAGACTTACTGCCGAGATTTTACGATCCTACTGAAGGTAATATCTCGATCGATGGCAGGGATTTGCGCGAATTTGACTTGAAAAGTCTCAGACAAGCTATGGGTATTGTTAGCCAAGATACGTTTTTGTTTAATGCTTCAGTGCGCGAAAATATTGCTTATGCTAGACCCCAAGCGACTGAGGAAGAAATTGTGGAAGCAGCGAAGGGGGCGAATGCTTATGAGTTTATCCAACTGTTGCCGGAGGGGTTGGATACTCAAATTGGCGATCGGGGCGTGATTTTATCGGGAGGGCAGCGTCAGAGAATTTCAATTGCTAGAGCCCTGCTGCAAAACCCGGAAATCTTAATTTTAGATGAGGCAACGAGTTCGCTGGATACGGTTTCGGAAAGGTACGTGCAAGCGGCGATCGAGAAATTGAGTTGCGATCGCACAACCTTAGTAATCGCCCACCGCCTCTCCACAGTCCAAAAAGCCCACAAAATCGCCGTGATCGATCGCGGACAAGTAGTAGAAATGGGTTCCCACGAAGAATTGCTAGCAAAAGGAGGATACTACACTCGCTTGTATTCAGTGCAATTTGCCGAAGAAACCGCTCGCGATGAAGCTCTCATTAGAGGTTCTTACGAAATTCGCACTCGCCTGACTCCCATGATAGCTTACCTCAAAATGCTAGTAGATGAAATGGTAGACTCTCCCGAAGAAAGAGACGAGTTAATCCGAGAATCATTTCACTCTGCTGCTAATATTTTCACTACTTTAGAATTTATAGAAAATACTATTAAGCGTCAGGCTGTTAAAAAGTAGTCATTAGTCATTAGTCAACAGTCAACAATTACTAATTACCACTTACTAACTACCAATTACCATGTCCAAATATTATGTATTTTTTACCCGAAATATCTTGCCCCAACCCAATGTAGCGAGCTTAGTTCAAGTTGCACACTCTGCCAATGCCGCAGCAAACCTCGGTTATCCAGCAGTGTTGGTATACCTCCGCAAAGGCTGGAGTGCTTTGAATCCGGTTGATTGGCTTTTTCCTTTTCAACCCAGGGAACCCGATGACAAACTTGCCAAAATTTACAATATTCAAGATAAATTAAAAGTAGCAGATTTACCGATGCCGTGGCCGATCGATTTTTGGGACAGCAAGTGGACGAGTTCGAGTACAATAGTATCAAAATACTACTTACCGATTCACCTGCTTAAATCGACTCAAATTGTCCACACCCGCGACTGGAACTTTGTCAAAGCAGCAGTTAAAAACGGAATTCCCGCTATCTACGAACAGCATCACCATGAAAACAAGCAGTTTGAATCAGAAATTGTCCGCAATCCTCTGTTTCAGATTTCCGTAACTGTTGCCGATACAGTGCGAGACAGCATGATTTTGAATGGGATGCCACCGGAAAAAGTAATTACGCTGCACAACGGTTTTAACCTTTTGTTTCTCGCCAGACAAACAGAAGCAGCCCAGAATTGGCGACAGCAATTATTAGAAGATGACAGACAGCATTTAGCAGTTTATGCAGGCGGAATTTACCCATTTAAAGGTGTTGATATGTTGGTGGATGTGGCTAAGGAGTTGCCGCGAGTTCAATTTGCGATCGCGGGCGGTGATTCATCCCAAGTAACAGCCTACCAGCAATTAGCCAAATCCAAGCAAGTTAACAACATTAAATTTCTCGGCTACCTGCCTCAAAATCAACTTGCTAGCTTGCTGCAAGCAGCCGATGTTTTGACTCACCCGCACTGTTTGACAGAGGCCGCGACGTTCACATCTCCTTTAAAATTCTTTGATTACATGGCATCAGGAACTCCGATTGTAGCGACGGAGATTGCATCTTTAATGGAATTTAAATCGGGAAATATCGCTGCTACTTGGTGCGAACCGGATAACCCGTATGAATTTGCAAAAAGCATTCAAGCTTGTTTAACAAAATATCCCAGGAAGGTCGCAGGTTATGCAGAGACGATGGATTTTGTCAAGCAATTTTCCTGGGAAAATAGGCTACAGAAAATTATGGTTTATGTCGAAGAGTCAGTGCGATATCCGATAATTCAAAATTCCGTAGGGGCGGGTTTTACCAACAATCATCGCCTCAAATAAACAATCTCATAAACCCGCCCTGCCCAACGCAAAAACCACATTTATTATTAGTAGGGGCGGGTTTTACCAACAATCATCGCCTCAAATTAATAATCTCATAAACCCGCCCCGCCCACACGCAAAAACCAGATTTATTACTAATAATGAACCCAAAATTTATCGGCACAATCACCACCTATCCAGGCATGAACCAAAGCGACTGGCTGTGGCAACAAACCCCCCAAAACTTCGGCAAATGGGGAAACATTCAAATGCTAGCCAACCACCCCGAACCAGACTTTTTACTCATGTATCAATTCGACTTTCCCCGATCGCCAAAACAGCAATCCTGGCTCGACAAAATCCGCCGTCCAAGCCCCCAAACTCCAGAAAATGACATTCGAGACAAATTGCGCGGTGTCCCCAAGGAACGCATAATTTACCTGATCCGCGAGCCACCATTACCAGAAGTTATTGAAATTACCAAAGCCAACTACGAACAAGCCAAACTTTACTGCGGTTACATTTCCGGGCCAGACGACTTCGCACCCAACCCCAATTATATGCCCGCGATTTGGTATCACTCTAACTCGTTTCGAGAACTAGATGAAATGCCTGCGCCGCCTAAAACTAAATCCTGTTCTTGGATTACTTCAGGTGTTAGCCGCAGCGCCAATCACCGCCACAGATTAGACTTTATCAAATTGCTGCAAGAACGAGAATTAAATTTTGACCTTTACGGGCGAAACTTGCCAACTTGGGCGCGCGGGAACGGCACTGTAAACAATAAATGGCACGCTGTCGCACCATACTATTACAACTTAGCTATTGAAAATTATGCCGAAAACGATTGGTATGTCAGCGAGAAGCTTTGGGATGCTTTGTTAGCTTGGTGTTTGCCAATTTATTACGGCGGTTCTGCGGCGGATAAATTGCTGCCGGCGGGGAGCTTTCTGCGGCTTCCCAGTCTGGATGAGAAAGGAGTTGAATTTATTCAAGAGGTTGTGGCTAATGCGGATTATTGGCATGAAGCCAGGGATAAAATTGCTGAAGCCAGACAAATCATTCTCCACGAATTGAACTTGCTCAATTGGCTGTCTAACTTTGTATCTTAGGAAATAGCACAATGACAGAAAACCAAAATCAACCCAGAGAATACGATGCCGTACTCGGCGGTCAAAATCCTCCCCCCATAGGTGCTGCTGTTTTAGGTGGCATTACGGGTGTTAAGAGTCGTTTGGCTTCACTGATTGTTGAGGTAAAAATTGCTGCATTGTCTGAAGCGATCAAATATGGAGATGCAGGTTTAGATTTAATAATTGGGGTACTGCAAGATGAATCAATGGCGGTGAAGTTTGCAGCCTATTCGCTGTTGAAGGATAGAGATGAACCAAATATAAAAGAGCAGTTACAAAAATATTTTCCTACTTTTGACTTCGATGTGATAACAGTGGATGCTGAAGGAAAAGAAAACAGTCGTCGCCGTCATTATGCTCACTTCTTCGCAGAAGACTTAGGAAATGGAGTTGTGCTGGAAATGGTTTATATTCCCGGCGACACTTTTATGATGGGTTCCCCAGCAACAGAAAAATATAGTTCCGATAGCGAACGTCCGCAGCATCAAGTAACAGTACCCGCTTTTTTTGCAGGCAAATATCCCATCACCCAAGCACAGTGGCAAGCAGTGATGGGAAACAACCCATCCTATTACATAGGTGAAAAACGTCCTGTAGAAAAAGTATCGTGGGATATGGCCGTCGAATTCTGTGGCAAACTATCGCAAAAAACCGGGAGAAAATATCGCCTCCTGAGTGAAGCAGAATGGGAATACGCCTGTCGTGCCCGAACAACAACCCCATTTCATTTTGGGGAAACTATTACCCCGGAATTAGTCAACTATGACGGATACAAACCCTACGCAAACGCCCCCAAAGGACTTTACCGCCACCAAACAACCGATGTCGGGATTTTTCCTCCCAATGCCTTTGGACTGTACGATATGCACGGCAATGTTTTGGAGTGGTGCAGCGATCGCACCGCTGCGTGGCACTCGAACTATAACGGCGCACCAACTGACGGAAGTTCCTGGGAAAGTTGCACAGGGGGTTGCCGGGTGCTGCGTGGCGGTTCCTGGATCAGCAAGGCGTACTCTTGCCGCAGTGCCAATCAGTTCTCGCTATTCGTACTCGCTCGCGAGCCCTACGCGGGGTTTCGCGTTGCGGTAGCGTCGGTTTCTCCCTAGTCCTAGTTTTCCCGCGAGGAGTCTTTTCTATCCTTTTACCCTTTAAATGATTCGGCGGTTGAAACCGCTTCTACACAAACAAAGTCCGCCTTCGCGGACTAATAGATATGAATGGAATTTGCACGCTTGCCAACGATACAGTTTACGACCAACTAATTGCCTTGCTCAACAGTATTGAAGTTATCTTAGGCTCAAATACTCCCGTCTGCATTTATCCTTTCGACGACCAAATAGAGCAAATCCAAGCTGAAATTGTTAACCGTCCCAACGTCTTTATTTATAAAGATAGCGCCTCAATTCAGCGATGGGATAAATTTATGCAAGCAGCGGCACCAGAGCGTTTGAACCGCAAAAAATTCCGGCTTTACGGCGCACATCGGCGCTTTTGCGCTTTCGACGGCCCGTTTGAAAAATTTATCTACATGGATGCGGATACTTTGGTGATGAATTCCCTTGATGCGGTTTTTCAGAAATTAGAGTCATCGGATTTTGTGGTTTATGATTTTCAATTTCGAGATCCAACTAAAGTATACAATATTCAGTCACCAAAACTCCTCGAAGTTTTTGAGCAAAATCGGATAGACTCGGAAATATTTTGTTCGGGATTTTATGCCAGCAAGCAAGGATTGTTTGAGCAAAACACTAGGGAATGGCTGTTAGCTCAACTGCAATCGGGCGAGGCGGAAATGCTGTATGAAGGTGCGGGAGAACAGCCGTTGCTCAATTATATGGTGATGAAAACGGGGATGAATAGCTATAATTTTGCTTACAGCCTCCCGGATGGCGAAAAAACTGGGTGTAGCGTCACTTCTAAACATTTTGAAGAGCAAGATAGAATTTTGTACGACAAGGGAAACCGACTTACTTACATTCATTATATTGGTGTGCCGCCGGATTTAATTCGGAGAGTTTGTGCGGGCGAAAATATTGACTTTCCCTATCGCGATTTGTTCCTGCATTACCGCTATCTCCGCGAACCGTCCCAGCGTCCGATTTTTGCCGAAGCGCCAAAGTCTTATACTGAGGTTTCTGCGCCGAATTTGTTAAAAAGGGTATTGAGAAGGTTGAGGATAAATGTATGAATCGCGGTATTTATATTGTTGCGAATGATAAGGTGATCGAAAGTGCGATCGCCCTTTTAAATAGCATACGTCTGTACAATTGTCAAGTACCTGTTTTTCTGATTCCCTTCGACGACAATTATCAGCAAGTCGCAGCTGCCCTCAGCAGTCTCCACGGGGTGCGATTGTTCCCAAATCTGGAGTTTGTGGAACAGTTTACCAGAGAAATTGGCCAAATGTTCGATCGCAACTTTTTAGCCCTCCCCAACAAAATGCGAAAACTCGCCACCTGGTTTGGCCCCCTCGACGAATTTCTGTACATCGATACCGATATCATCGTCTTTGAAGACATCGCAGCCAACTTAAACAAACTATCAGAAGTAGACTTTTTTTGCTGCGACTACCACCACCTCAGCGAAAAACTGCGAAATGTATTTTCACCCGCTGTACAACAACAGAATATCTTTACCGACTCCCAGCTTCAAGATGTATTCAACAGCGGTTTTTGGGCATCCAGAAAAGGAACTATTACAGAATCACAAATGTATGAGATTTTGCGAGAATGTTCGCAGCATCGAGAATATTTTGACTTTACTCAAAATGTCACAGACCAACCTATACTAAATTATATCATTCTTAAGCTGATTGCCAAGCGCTGCAATCTTGTTAAAGATTCACCAAGCGAACCTGGAAGCTGGGCTGGTTCCAAGCATTTTCAAGAAATGGATTATGTTCTTTATGACAAAGGCAAAAGGTTAAAATATATTCACTGGGCGGGAATACCAATTAAATCGGGTAGTCCTTATTGGCAACTTTGGAAACATTATCGTTATCTCAATGAGGAACCACCAAATTTAGTGCAAAAAATATTTCGGGCTTTCAGTAGCTGAGGATAAAATCATATGTTGTATCATGATCAACCAGCTTTGCAGAACAGGCAAGATGCCTGTTCCACAATTCATAAATTTGGGGGTGCTTTTGACAACAGACAAGCTTTGAAGAACAGGCAAGATGCCTGTTCCACAATT
>NZ_JAUBTU010000033.1:0-40926 GCF_036705085.1 Microcoleus sp. B6-A1 | reverse complement strand
CATAAATTCGGGGGTTTTTCTGACAGCCAACAAGCTTTGAAGAACAGGCAAGATGCCTGTTCCACAATTCATAAATTCGGGGGTTTTTCTGACAGCCAACAAGCTTTGAAGAACAGGCAAGATGCCTGTTCCACAATTCATAAATTTTGGCGTTTTTCTGACAGCCAACAAGCTTTGAAGAACAGGCAAGATGCCTGTTCCACAATCAATAAATTTTATTTCTTGTGGTGTGGGCATCTTGCCCGCACCTAAAAAGCAATATATATGCGCTGGGTTACTTATTAACTAAAAAACTATGGCTGACGGCATTTATATTCTGGCAAACGATGTTGTTTTCGACCACTTAGTCGCTTTATTAAACAGCCTCGAAGTCAACGGGGCAAAAAATATTCCTATTTGCATCATTCCCTACGATGACAGGATGAAAAAAGTGCAAGTAGAAATTGCAACTCGTCCTCATGTCACCCTGTTTGAAAATACCGATTCCCTCCATTTCTGGGAAGACTTTGCGACTCTAGTTTGGAAAACTCATGCAAAAGCTCAAACAGTTTGGCAATCTAAAGGTTTGAAACCTGTTCAATGTTTGGAGATGCACCGAAAATTATGTTGTTTCGACGGCCCTTTTGATAAATTCATCTATTTTGACGCAGACACTCTGTTAATGGGTTCTCTAGATTACATTTATCAAAAACTCGATGATTTTGATTGGGTAGCAAACGATTTTCAATACAAATCCGACCTCAATTATATATTTGATTTTTCCTCCCCCAAATTACCTCAAGTTTTAAACTTGGAGGAACTGCAATCTCATACTTTTTGTGCGGGTTGGTTTGCGTCAAAAATAGGGGTTTTTAGTCGAAATAATGCTTCTCAATTTATAGAAAAATTAACATCAGGAGAAGCGGAAATTATGTCTTTGCGGGGCGCTGACCAATCTTTACTTAACTATTTAGTTGCCCGCAGCAAAATATCTTTTTACAACTTTGCATATACTCAACCCGAACAGGTGACGGGGAATCATTGGTCTTCTCAATTTGATGTGATAGATTATGTTCTATATGACAAAGGGCGACGGTTGACTTATTTGCATTACATGAGTATTTCGGCTGCAAAGTTTACTCGATTGTGTGCTGGTGAAGATGTGGAGATTCCCTACCGAGATGTATTTCTGCATTACCGTTATTTGAAGTCGCCGGAAAAATGCCCCAAACTCACATCCCCAAGTTTGCTAGTGCGCGGATACAGAAATGCCAAAACCTTTGTCAGGCAAAAAAATATCAACTTTAGGTATAGATTGGCAAATACAGAAATGAATATTTTCCGAAAAGCTGGCAGAAAAATTCGCAGTTTACAACTCGAAAATAAAGTTTACCAACAGTATTACAAAATTATGATGGACTTGCGGACAAGCCTTCTAGGCGTTCGCTTAACTTCAATTCGGCGTCCGTCTGTGGCCAACAGAAGTAAAATATCTCTAGCTATTACCCATTTTAACCGTTCTAGTTTGGTTGTAGGGGCATTGTGCAATGCTTTGTATGACGATCGGATTGATGATATTATTATTTACGATGATGCTTCCTCTCCCGAAGAGTTTTCTAGGATGCAAGCAAATATAGCAAACTTGTCACCTAAGATTTCTATCCGCAGAGGTGAGCAAAATTTTGGTGCGTATAAAAGCAAAATTATGGCGATTTCCCACTGCAAAAATGAGTGGGCAATTATTCTTGACTCTGACAATGCCTTGAGCGAAACTTATGTCGATAGACTCTACCACATAACTGCATGGAATCCCAACCTAATTTACTGTCCGACATCCGCAAATCCCTACTTTAACTTTAAATTATTTTCTGATACAGAAATCAATCTTGAAAAAGCACGAGAATTAATTCTAAATAATCCCAATCCTAAATTATTTCGCAATTTTATTAATGATGGAAACTACTTCGTCAATGTACAGAAATACCTGGATTGTGCCGAGGATAATCAAGATATTTGCGTGCAAGCTTCCGATGTCGCCGCTTTCAATTATTTGTGGTTAAAAAGTGGCGCCAGCTTGTATGCTGTGAGTAATTTAAGTTATTATCATCGGCTACATTCAGGCAGTTATTGGCTAAGTACAATGACTGATTCTAAAAAAGTTTTGAATAAAATTATCGAAGCCATTACTACTCACAAAAAGTGCGATTTTTCCTAAAAAATAATGATATAATCGCAGCATTTCGCTGGCAGAGAAATCTCACAAGTTGGCGAATTCAAAAAATCAACAATGTTCAATTTAAGTTGCGGAATTTCTGGGATAGATAGCATCTAACTGTACTCTAACCGTACACAGACTGAATCCACTCCCATTCGCGCCTTAAACCTTCTTCTAAAGCAACCTGCGGCTGATAACCTAAGATTTTCTGGGCTTTAGACACATCCGCGCTAGTGTGCCGCGCGTCTCCCCTCGCAGCTTCGGTAAAATCTATCCGAATAGGTCGATCGACAATCCTTTGTATTGTATCAATAACTTCTTTTAAAACTACCCGACTTCCCCCACCAATATTAAAAACTTCCCCCGCAGCTTCCGCAACCTCAGCCGCCGCTAAATTCGCCGCCACGCAATCGCTGATAAACGTAAAATCCCGCGTTTGCAATCCGTCGCCGAAAATTGAAATTGCCTCGTCAAACAAAATCGACTTAAAAAACTTGTGAAAAGCCATATCGGGGCGCTGTCTGGGCCCGTAAACGGTAAAATAGCGCAGCGAAGTAGTCGGAAGACCAAAATTTTTGTAATAAAGTCCGCACAAACGTTCACCGGCTAATTTCGTAATTCCGTAGGGAGAAACCGGCTGCGGACAAGCGTTTTCATTCGTGGGAAAAGATTCAGCATTGCCGTAAATAGAAGAAGAAGAAGCATAGACAAACTTTTTCAATTTTGGCGCATTTTTGGCTGCTTCTAATAATACTTGAGTGCTGTTAATATTGCGATCGGTATAGCTGCGAAAACCGTCGCCCCAGCTAGCACGAACTCCCGCTTGCGCCGCCTGATGAAATATTACCTTAGCATCGGATAAAAGCGATCGCCAATTTAGAGACACAATATCGCCTTCCACCAATTCAAAACCAGGATACTTTTCAAATCGTGCAATATTCTTGCGCTTGATCTCCGGATCGTAATAATCGTTGAACTCATCAACACCGATCACAGTGTCCCCTCGATTTAAAAGAGTTTCTACTAAGTTAGAGCCAATAAATCCCGCCGCACCCGTAACAATAACAATACTCATTAGATTTTAGATTTTAGATTTTAGATTTTAGATTTAAAAAAATTACACAAATTATTGCCTAAGTTGTCATCTTCTTCTTTCTCTTCCTCTGCGTTCTCTGCGTTCTCTGCGGTTCAAAAAGCCTCAAGTTAGGATAATCTTAGATAACTATCAACCCCTTTGCTTCTCACAAAAGAGGTTGATAGTTAACTTTCATTGTTCAAAAGAATCTAAATCCAGCGCTTGGGAACCTCCGCGTTCTAACTCGATCAAAAGCTTACCTAGCTGAGTCCAAACTAGCCAGCCAGTCAGTACCGTCAGTGGCAAAGCTAGGGCATAACAAAGTAGTTTGGGGAAGCCAAAAATCTCCATCCCCGAAGCTAAAAATACGCAAATACCGCCAGCCATTCCCAGAAAAGGTATGACCAATTGCAGCCTTGGCAGGTTAGCCAAGGTGCGAGTAGAACGATTTTTAGACCACTGTTGTACGGATTGTTTGAGAGTTGCTTCAAATGCTACGCCGGAGGCCATACCTGCTAGTAATCCAGCCGACATTAAAAAATAGGGAGGTTCTGGAAAATAATACACGAATAATTCCTTAATTTGGGTAATAGGAAATGGGGAATTGGGCATGGGGCATTGGCCAAACAGGGCATTGGGCATTGGGTATGGGGAATTAGTTATTAGAACCAACAACTAACAACCAATAAATAACCAATGACTAATGACTAATGACCAATGACTAATGACTAAAATCGAGTTAGCGCGGCTGCTCCTGCTGTGGAAAACTCCGTCAAAGCGCCTAGAGCAACGTTGAATAGGCGACTGGGCTGCAAGTCTTCCTTGACTAAGTTCCACAGGCTGCCAACTTCTTCGGTGTGGATTCGATCGTCCTCAATCAAAGCTAACATTAGCTGGCGTCTCAAAAACGACCCTTCCTCGGACAGCAAAAATTGCAAGCCTAGTTGTGCTGTGGGGAGCAAGTCGAAACTGCGATCGGATCGGGCGATCGCGATCATGTCCTCTAACCTGTTCCACTGGAATTTGCCATCTTTGAATAATACCTCAATCAGACGCCGCCGCAGTGCCGGAGATTCTCCGTTCAACAAACGCCGTGCTACATAAGGATACGCCACCTCGACTATCTTGAAATTCGGATTCAGCGTCAGGGCCAAACCTTCTTCTGTCACCAGAGAGCGAATAATTAAGGCAAATTTCGCCGGCACTCGGAAAGGATAATCGTACATCAACTCCGAAAACTGGTCTGTAATCGTCTTGAAGTTAAAATCTGACACCTTTTCGCCGACAATATCACCCAGTACAGATTCCAACGCCGGGACGATCGGCATAATATCTGTATCTGGCGTCAAAAAGCCAAGTTTGACAAAATCCTTGGCTAACTGTAAGTAATCTTTGTTGATCAAATGAACGACAGAATCAACCAAAGTTTCTTTAGTTGTTTCTTCCATCTGATCCATCATCCCAAAATCAATGTAAGCCATGCGGCCGTCCGCTAAGGCAAACAGATTTCCCGGATGGGGGTCAGCGTGAAAAAATCCGTGTTCCAGCAACTGCCGCAAACCGCTACGGACTCCGACTTCAATTAAACTATCGGTATCCAAACCTGCGGCTTTAACACTTGCCATATCTGTCAGCTTGATGCCGTCAATCCATTCGAGAGTGAGAACGCAATTTGAAGTATAACGCCAGTAAATGCTCGGAACTTTTACTGTCGGGTCGTCGGCAAAATTTGTAGCAAATTTCTCGGCGTTGCGTCCTTCATTGATATAATCAATTTCCTCGAACAATTTGATACCGAATTCATCGACTATTAAACAAAGGTCGTGACCGAGATTCAGCGGCAGCAAGGGGCCCAACCATCCAGCCGCCCAGCGCATTAAGTAAAGGTCAAGGCTCAAGACTGGCAGCAAATTCGGTCGCTGAACCTTGACTGCTACTGCTTCCCCGGTGAGGAGGCGAGCTCGGTAGACTTGACCGAGACTTGCCGCGGCGACAGGTTCGGGGGAGATTTCGCTGTAGGTTTCGCTAATTTGGCGATCGAGTTCCGCTTCAATAATCTCGAAAGCGCGCACCGAGTCAAACGGCGGCAATTGATCCTGAAGTTTGATCAATTCTTCGAGAAAGTCTTTGCGGATCAAATCCGGTCTGGTAGAAAGGGCTTGGCCGACTTTAATGAAAGTGGGGCCCAAGCGAGTAAGTATTTGTCGCAGGTGGGTGGCCCGTTCCGGCTGGTGTGCTGCGACTTCATGCTGCCAACTGTCCCACAGCATCCCCAGCACAAAGCCTGCAAAAGACCAAATAACGGTAATTGCGCGCCAAATTGCTTTCCAAGGACGTTTGCGGTAATACTGAGCGATCGCTTGTGGATCGTAGCGTCTAGCCTGAGTGAATTGATACTGAGGCACTCGTTTATTTTCCTCTTATCTTCTGAAAATTACAGGTTAAATTGAGAATTGGGCATCGGCCATCGGCCATCGACCATCGGCCATCGGCCATCGGGCATAAAAGCATCGGGGATTGAAAGTCGAAAATTCAAAGTTAAAACATTAATTATTCTTCCTTCTTCCCTCTTCCCTCTTTCCTCTTCCTGACATCCGTTACATCCGTTACATCCGTTACATCCGTTACAGAATCCGTTGCCGAACTTCCTTCTTCATCATTGACCGATCGCACTGCAAGGTTTAGGCGAGCGGAAAATGCACCCGTGCGAGGCGGATTGCTAGCCTAAATTTGTTTCTTTTCATTAAATATAGTACATAAAAGTACAAGTGATCGGTCAAAATACTTAACAGCTCTCCCTGAACGCTGCACATTCTCACAGCAATGCAACCCTGCAATTTTTTTCTCCTCCTGCATTTCCCTCACTGATGCCATCGCGCCACAGCTACCGGATGCGATCGGCCTTTGCCAAGCAATCTTTCAGACCATAAATCGTCCGCTCTTGTTGATCCCTCGACAGTTCCGGGAACATCGGCAAAGACAAGACTTCGCGACAAACTTGCTCAGCCTTTGGCAACTGACCTGCTTGATAACCCAAAGATTTGTAAACAGGTTGCAGGTGCAAAGGTAACGGATAGTAAACCATCGAACCGATGCCGCATTCCTGCAACTGAGCCCGCATCCAATCTCGAAAATCGCCAGAGAGATTTTGCCCGTCTTCTGGACTTGTCAGCCGGATCGTGTATTGATTCCAAACTCCTTTTGCGAACGGCAATTCTTTGGGGACGGCAACTCCGGGCACGCGCGAGAGAAATTCGCTGTAAAGTGCCGCTTTCTCCCGTCGCTGGGCGTTCCAACTGTCGAGATACCGCAATTTAATGCTGAGAATCACCGCTTGCAGGGCATCTAAACGGCTGTTGTAGCCGATTTCTTCGTAGAAATACCTAGAAGACTGTCCGTGTTCTTTGAGCATTCGCATTTCTGCTGCGAGGGCTGGATCGTTTGTCGTCACCGCGCCACCGTCACCGCAAGCGCCTAAATTTTTGGTCGGATAAAAACTGAAGCAGCCGACATGGCCGATGCTGCCGACTTTTCGAGACTGCCACTCGGCCCCGACAGACTGGGCGCAATCTTCAATTACGGCTAAATTGTGTCGAGTCGCAATTTCCATCAGCCGAGTCATGTCTACCGGTTGGCCGAAGATGTGGACGGGCATAATTGCCTTGGTTTTGTCGGTAATTGCCGCTTCGAGGAGTTCGACATCCAGATTAAAAGTCTCGCTGTCAATATCGACAAACACCGGAGTTGCACCGACGGCGCTAATTGTCTCAGCCGAAGCAAAAAAGGTAAAAGGAGTGGTAATCACTTCATCGCCAGGGCCAATTTTGAGAGCTCGCAAAGCCAAAATCAGCGCATCAGTGCCGGAGTTGCAGCCAACGCACTCGGAAACTCCAGTGTAGTCGGCGAACTCTCGTTCAAAACTCTTCACGGCCGGGCCGCCTACGTAGCCGCCAGAGGCAAGCACTTTTTGCACCGCAGCGGTTATCTCGTCGCCAATCTGCGCGTATTGGCGGGTTAAGTCGAGGGGGGGAACATTATTCACTCTTCACACCATAAATTTCAAGCATTATCAAAGCAAATTCTTGCAGCAAAACTGTTTCCCTGAAACGTTTATTCAAATATCTTATATTTGGACAGGCAAACAATCACGTTATCTAAAGGGTGGGCCGGTGTTAATTGAGCTAGATTTTACAGATTTGGGTTGGGCTTTGGGGATGGTGGCGATCGCGATCGGGCTTTCGGCGTGGCAGGGATTGGGGCTGGAGGGGGCGATCGCGATCGCGGCGGGGCGCACCCTGATCCAGCTAATCTTAGTCGGGTACGTGCTCGCTGTCGTATTTGACCCGGAGGGGAAAAATCCTTGGCTGGTTTTAGCAGTTTTAGCAATCATGCTGACAACTGCTAGCATGGTTGCCAGCAACCGCATCAGCAAAAAAATCAAGAACTTACTGCCCTTAGTTTGGGGTTCAATTTTTATCAGTACGGCCTTGACTCTTGCCTATACAAACTTGCTAATTTTGCAACCTGACCCTTGGTACGAACCGCAATACCTGATTCCTTTAGCGGGTATGATATTGGGCAATGCCATGAATTCCGGGGCGATCGCGGGCGAAAGACTTGTGAGTACAGTTAATAGCAGCCACTTAGAAATAGAAACCCATTTAAGTTTAGGTTCGACGCCGCAGCAAGCAGTCAAACAATACCGCAAAGATGCCATCAAAGCTGGATTAATCCCCCTCTTAAATACAATGACGGTGGTAGGAATCGTGACTTTACCCGGAATGATGACAGGTCAAATGTTGAGCGGTGTCAGTCCTCTCGATGCAGCATCTTACCAGATTTTGATTATGTTTGTGTTAGCGCTGGCAACTGTAATCGCAACTCTGCTGTTGACTGAGGGATTGTCCCGGAAGTTTTTCAATCAAGATGCACAATTGATCAAATGCTAATTGGGAATTGGGAATTGGGCATTGGGCATTGGGCATTGGGAATTGATAATATAATGTAGGTAGGAACTTGTATGTGGCAGTATTTTTATGAACAGGCAAGATGCCTGTTCCACAAAGAGTGAGTTATCTTGTGGGGTGGGCTTCTAGCCCGCCCTAGCCATCACTAAGGAGAATAACCATGATTCAAACAGCAACTAAAACGCTAACTTTTGAAGAATTTGCGGAATGGAAGCCAGAAAACGGACGTTATGAACTGCACAATGGAGAGATTGTTGAAATGTCACAGCCATTAGGAAAGCATGAAAAAGTTGTCGGTTTTTCAGCCAGAAAATTGACCGCGCAATTCGATCGATTAAACCTTCCATACTTCATCCCTAAACAAGCATTAGTTAAGCCACTGGAAAATGAGTCAGCTTATTTACCTGATATTCTGATCTTAAATGAAACCAATTTAGCATCAGAACCTCTGTGGGAAAATTTCTCCACTGTGACTCAAGGGGCATCAATTCCGCTTGTTGTTGAAGTCGTTAGCACGAATTGGCAAGATGACTACATCAAAAAAGTAGGCGAATACGAACTAATCGGGATTCCTGAATATTGGATTGTGGATCATCTCGGTTTGGGCGGCCGTAGGTTTATCGGGAATCCCAAGCAACCGACTATTTCGATTTATCAGTTGGTTGATGGTGAGTATGAAGTTAGTCTATTTCGGGGAGATGAGACAATAGAGTCGCCCACTTTTCCTGAGTTGAATTTGACGGCGAAACAAGTTTTTCAAGCTGGATTGACCCCCGGTGAAATTGCTGGCGATGCGTGAGTGTAAATATTGCGATCGCTCTGACAAATTTTTCGCCCTCACGCACCCTACAACTACAACTACTTCGGTTCGTGACTCCCAATCCGCTTGCCTTCGCCATCGTACACCTGCATCGGGATTTTGGCATTTTCGGCGATCGCCTCCAAAGCTTTTTGCAATGTTTGAACGTGGTTTTCTACAGCTTGGCGAGTCTTCACAGCATTGTTGTTGTTTGCTTGGATGAAGGTTTGTTGCAGCTTCTGCACGTAACCTGGAGTCATCTGCACGGCAATCAAACCTTTGCTAACAGTATAGTCGCAAATCTTGGGGTTGCCTTTGCAAGTTCTATCTAAATCAGTGCGGGCTTTTTGCAGGTTCCTTTCTTCCTGCAACCTTACTTCTGCTTGCTGCAATGAAGTTTTGTAGGAAGCTATCAGCGGTTGGGCTTTCTGAGAATAGGCAGTTGCCGCCGGCACTTGCTCCGCGTAACTCAAAGCTCTTCGCCAGGATTCTGATGCTTTAAACCAGGCGTTTTTGCCCTCAAAAATTTGAGCTTCCGCTGCTAAAGTCACAGCTTGAGTATACGCATTTTCCGAAATTCCTTCGACATTTTTGCGCTCGCGAGCTTCTGAAAGTTTGGTTTCGTATTTGGGAACTAGCAGTTTAGCTTGTTGGTAAGATGTCGTGCCCGTGGGAATTTCTGATAGGATTACGAGGGCTTCTTCCCAACCTGATTGCACTTGAGCCCAAGTCTCGGCTGTCTGAGCTACGGCTTCGCGAGCTTCTGCTATTTGGGCTGTATTTTTGGCCGCGAGCAGCGTTTTTTCGGCTTTTTTCTCTGTGCTTAACTGCCGATTTCCTGTTGCTACATTCTTCCGGTATTCTTTTGTCTTTCTCTGAGCAAAGGGATAAACTGGGCTGTCTTTGGGGATTTCTCCGAGTTCGGCGATCGCACTTTGCCACAGAGCTTGCGCTTCCTGCCCGTCCTCGGCAGAATAAGGCGGATTTTGGGTTTTCTGGGCTGCTGACTGTGCGAGGCGCGCTGCATCGATCGCAGAGTTTAAATTCTGATTTTGCGAACGGTAGCTTTCCAGAGCGTTTTGAGCTTCACCGCGATGAATTGACCATGAGGGAATCGGTTCCAAAAGGGCGATCGCCTGTTTTAACTGTTTCTGCGCTTCTTGGGGGCTGTTGGCAACTTTTGACGTTTTCAGCGTCTTCGTCGAATTCTCGCTCAACTGTTTGGCATTAGCTAATGCACTACATCCTCCGATGACGCAGGGCCGGCTCAGCATATAATAACCGCCGGCCAAAACTAGCGCGGCGACACTGACCATTCCTGCAGCAGCCAGCATCGCAAAAGGTGAATGCTTGGGTTTTTGGGGAACTGTTACCGCTTCCATATCCAGCGGATTGAAGGGATTGTCTCCAATATCTGCCGGGATTGCAGCTACCCTAAAGGCGATCGGATCGGAATTGCTGGAACTCTCCGACAAATTGGGGAAATATTCTTCATCCCACGCATCTTTATCATCCGTTTCTAAGGGTATCTCCTCCTCTACATCCGCCGTCTCGGCCACATTTTCTGTTAAGACTATCCCCGTTTCTTCAGCAGGGAGATTCTCGGTTTTTTTGAACAACAGCACTGTTTTTGGTCTTGACAAAACAGGGTGGTGCATGGTAAAAGAATGGAAAGCATAAGGCTGTTTTTGCCCGGTAATTTTTAGGCAAAGTCCAATCTGTTGAATAGATTCTGGTTCTATTTCGAGAATTGCTGCTTCTAGCACCGCAAAAGTCGGTTTGGCTTTGAGAACTAAACTGCGCGGGTGTTCTCCCACAACCGTTAAAGATTCATCTCGAAAATCACAACTAATATAAAGCGGTAAGTTTTTAAATCCGGCTGCTTGCAAGTGCTGCTGCAATTTTACTTCGAGAATTTGGGCGTTGCTTTGGATCGTTGCTGCTGTCATATTTTCTCCTCTGTCTGATCTCACCACTTGAAATTTTAGATTTTAGATTTTAGATTTCGGATTGCGAAATCGTCGGTATTTCCGATTGGTTTGAACTTGTACCGACTCCTTCAACTCTCAGCTCTCAAATCTTAACTCTCAAAATCTTAACTCTCAAATCTCAGCTTGCAAAGCCTGTCCATAACTTTCGCTGTAATAAACTTGAGTCACGTCAAAACGCCCGCCATATTGTTTCAAAGGTGCTGCTGCATAACCAAGCGGCAGCAAACAGCAAACATCTACTTCTTCGGGAATTTGAAAGGCTTCTTTCACCTTAGCGCTGACAAAACCTTCCATCGGACAACTGTCTACCCCAAAACTTTTAGCTGCAATCATTAAGTGGGCTACTGCGAGCATTGTATGTCTGTTTGTCCAAGCTTCTAGGGACTCGAAGCAGGGACGGTTCTCGAACAATTGCGGGATTGCTTGTCGCATATAACCTGCTAAATTGTCATTCATTGCGCCTGTGGTTTTGCCCAATTCGATGACGGCTTCGGTGTTTTCGGGTCTGGCGGCGCGCCGATCGCCACAACAGATTAATACTACTGGGGCTTCTACCACTTGGCGCTGATCGAAGGCGCAAGCTTTTAATTTTTCTTTGCTGGCTGCGTTTTGAAGTACGATAAACCGCCAAGGCTGCAAGTTGTAACCAGAGGGCGATCGCACTCCCAATCGCAAAATCTCTGCCAAGATTGCTGGGGGAATCGGATCGGGTTGAAAGCTGCGCGCGGCCCGCCGGCTTTCGATCGCCGTTTTAACATTAATTGAAGGTTGGATTTCAATTGTCATGGATAATTGGTAATTGGTAATTGGTAATTGGTAATTGAGAATTGGTGATTGGAAATTAGAACAACAACTATCAACTGCAAACGGTCAACGGTCAACCGTCAACTGCTAACTGCTAACTGTCAACTGTCAACTGTCAACTGTCAACTGTCAACTGTCAACTGTCAACTGTCAACTGTCAACTGACTTACCCCAAGCCCAACTCACGCTTGAGCAAATTAATCGACTTAGATCCGATGTAATTTTCGGAGCATATCAGTTGCGGAGGACGAATAATATCTTCTCTAGCCGCATTGATGGCAGCTTTTACTGTAGCAAAACTCGGTTGGTCGCAAAAAATTGTTCTGGCCGATCGCACGATCGAGTTAATCTTGTACTCGTCTGACACCAAGGCCGTCATCACCAGCAAATCCTCTCCCCGGATGCTGTGGATGATGACTTCGGTCGATCGCAGCATTCCCGGACTCAGGCTAACGAGACCCAAATAACTGTCTTTCGGCAAACTCCCGACTAGCTGGATTTCCTGGCTGTAGTCATAGATGTCTACGGGAATAACTCGCACCGAACGCGGTGCCGAAATCGATTCTGCTTCTCCGATAAAATATCGACTCGTGATCACAGTTCCCGAAGAGATTTGATCCAAAAAAGTACCTAGCTGTTCCATCGGCACTAACTGTATGGGAATGCGGAGAGCTTGTTCTAGTTCTTTCGCCATCAGTTCACCCACGCCGATGTCTTCTGTGGGGGCTGTGACGACCACGCGGGCGCTGCACCTGAGCCGCCAGTCAATTTCGGCCAAAAATAATTCCCTCGCTTGGTTGAGGGTACAGCCCTGTTCCAGCAGTTGATCGATACTTCCTTGTACTATTTTGTTGGCAAGGGGATATTCTTCGAGGATCGGAGATTTGAGTTTGTTGCCTACAACTTCGTTGCCTTGAGCGCGGACGTAAATGCCCGATCCTGCTTGGGCTTCTACGAGTCCGGTATTTTCGAGCTGGCGGTATACTTTGCTGATGGTGTTGCGGTGCAAACCCGTCTGCATGGCTAGCTGTCTGGTGCTGGGCAAGCGGTGTCCGGGCGGAAATTGTCGCGAGGCGATCGCAAACCTGATTTGATTGAATAGTTGGGTGGATGCTGGAATATCGCTATCGGTTTGAATATGAAATTGAACCATTATTAAAGGCTCCGACGACTTCAACTTAGTATTTATATAATGTCGAGTACCGCGCCTAGGATTGCTCCGATATCTCTGTCTCTAGCATAATCTTATTTGGTTGATCTGCAGCAGCCGTTCTGCCGAGCGGACGATCGCGCCTTCGAGGCGATCGATCGCAGCCTGGGGAGTTTCCCTCAACAATCAGGTACTTTCAAGTCTTAGTTTTATTTACGCTGAGATTTTCAGATCGCTTGCTATTTTCCTGCCCGTCAGCAAATAAGTCCGCATTTCCCCTTTACCTTTAATCTCGATCTCGCCACGATCTTCAAATTCATATTTATCCTGCAGTAAGTCATAAGTATAGTGACTGACTTGAATGCGACCTGTTATGCCGTGAGATTCCATACGGCTGGCTGTATTTACCGCATTTCCCCACAAATCGTAAATGAATTTTTTAGTGCCGATTACCCCCGCTACCACCGGGCCGCTATTAATCCCGATGCGGAGGTCAAATTTCGCGTCTAGCTTCACATTTAATTCCTTAATTGCTGCTAGCATATCCAGCGCCATTTCGGCGATCGCCTCTGCGTGGTCTGGGCGTTCAATGGGAATACCGGCTGCTACCATGTAAGCATCCCCGATCGTCTTGATTTTTTCTAAGCCGTGCTTCTCACTCAGTTGGTCAAAAGCTGAGAAAATTTCATTCAGCAAGTACACTAATTTAGTTGCGGACATGGTGGTAGAAATTTGGGTAAAATTCACCAAATCAGCAAAAAGAATTGTTGCTCTTTCAAACTTGTCTGCAATCACCCCCGGTTCGTGCTTCAACCGATCGACGATCGGTTCTGGCAAAATATTTAGCAGTAAACTTTCAGTTTTTTTCTGTTCTTTTCTGAGTGCAGATTCCATCTGCCTGCGCTTAGTTATATCATGAAAAAACACAGAAATGCCGTCATGAGAAGGGAAAACCCTGACTTCCAACCACACTTTTAAGGGACGATAATATTTTTCAAAAGCAACTCCAATTTGTTTAGCTACAGCTTCATGATACTCTTTATAAAAATCAGAATTCACGAATTCGGGAAACTCTTCCCAAAAATTTTTACCATAAAGTTCTTCCTGCGATCGCTTCAAAAATTGCGATCCTTTGTAATTGACGTAAGTAAATCGCCACTGGGTGTCGAAAGCAAAAAAAGCATCGCTCATTCCTTCTAAAAAATTGACAATTTGCTCGTCTGTAGAACGGAGTTTTTCTTCTACTTGTTTGTTCTTGATCTGTGCGCGCTTTAATTTAGTTATATTTATTCGCAACTCCATGTGGTTGATAATTTGCCGTCCTAAAGTCCGCAGCGCTTCTAGCTGTTGTGGGGTGAGATTACGAGGAACTGTATCTATCGCGCACAAAGTGCCGATCGGATAACCGTCAGGAGTTACTAGCGGGGCTCCAGCATAAAACCGAATATTTGGATCGGAAGTTACTAGCGGATTGCCGACAAAGCGATCGTCATCTAGAGCATTGGGTACAACTAGCAATTCGTTGGGATTTAAAATAGCGTGGGCGCAAAAAGCTAACTCTCTCGGAGTTTCGGGCGCTTCCAGACCAACTTTGGATTTAAACCACTGTCGGTTAGAATCTATTAAGCTTACTAAAGCAATCGGAGTGCCACAAATATAAGATGCTAAAGCTGTTAGGTCATCAAAAGCTGCTTCGGCTTCTGTGTCGAGAATGTTGTAGCGGTGAAGTGCTTCTAGCCTCTCTTCTTCGTTGCTGGGCAAAGGTGCAGCTTGCATCGGAGGCCGCGAGGATATAGGTTTACGAACACTGCGTGGAAGTATTATTGCTGCGAATTTTCTGACTTGCGAGATCACTTTTTTAACTAATATCAAAAGACTTGTTTGCCAACCTTTCTTCATCTTTATTTATTTATTTTCACCTTTAATGGAACTGCCTATGTGCGATCGAACTCGGCTATACTTACTTAGTTACTGCAACTAACTCCTCAATCTGCGGAGCTTGGGTCGGCAATTTGCCTGTCAAAACTTCTCTCCCCTTTTCGCTGACAAGTATATCATCTTCTATGCGTATCCCCCGCACATCGGCAAATTTTTCCAACTCGTCCCAGTTTACGAAATCTTCATATTTGGCACGATTTTCGGGGTTATTTAAGATTGCCGGAACTTGATAAAATCCCGGTTCGATCGATACTAGCATTCCCGGACGCAAAACTCGATTCAGCCGCAAAAATCCCAACCCAAACCGACTGCTTCTTGTTCTTCCTTCTTGATAGCCCGCCAAATCTCCTAAATCTTCCATATCGTGAACATCTAAACCAATTAAATGCCCGATACCATGTACAAAAAATAGCGCGTGAGCATCCATTTCTACCAAATCTTCAACATTCCCCCGCAAAATCCCTAAATCAACCAATCCTTCCGCCATAATCCGAGCAGCTAACAAATGAATATCTTGATATTCCACGCCCGGACTAACTTTATCAATACAAGCATCGTGTGCTGCCAAAACTACATCATAAATCGCTCTTTGAGTCGGAGAAAACTTGCCAGAAACCGGCCAAGTGCGAGTCACATCAGCCGCCCATCCCGTTGATGTTTCCGCACCAACATCTGCTAACAACAAATCTCCGGTTTGTAGGGGATTGTGATAATGTTCGCTGTGCAGAACTTCCCCGTGTACTGTAACTATACTGGGATAGGCATAGGTCATGTTTTCTGAGATGATGACACTTTCCATTGCAGCGCGCACCCCTGCTTCAATTTGAGCATTTCGAGTTGCCGCCATCCCCGCTTTGTGAGCTTCTACAGTAACAGCCGCAGCTTGACGCAATTCGACCAAACTGGCTGCATCGTGGCTCAGGCGCAGAGATATAATTGCCTTGGTTAATTCTAGGTCGATTCCTGTTGGCGATTTCGGCGATGCCAGAGGGCGAGCGAGAATTTGAGACTGTTGCAACTGAGTCCAAGAATCCTGAACGGCTATTGTTGCTGCATTTGTAGATCGCGCTTTCAATTCGGCCATTGGAAAAGCAGCATCAGCCCCAATTATTTCGGCAATTTCTGCTCTTTTCGGCATTTCTCCGTGCCAAAGAGTGCTGCTAGCAGGTGCGTCATCTAAGAACAATTCTAATTTCCCCGATTCTAAGCGAATGGCAGCATTTTCTAAGGGCAAACCAGCAAAATATAGAAAGTGACTACTGGCACGAAAGGGATAAGTAAGTGCCGGATAATTGCGAGGAATGCTGCGCCCCGACCATAAAATTACCGGAAAATTAATTAAACCGGCCAGTTTTTGCCGCCGTTGGTGTAAACTATTTGCTAACAATTTATCGCTGTTTGTAATTTTCATGGGTAAAAACCGATTATTTAGACTTGGGTTTGCAGTAAGGACTTCAGTCATTCAATTCTTGGCATTAAATAAATAAAGTCCAGACTTCAAAATTAGCAGCCATTTTTCACAAAGTCTAATCTTTATCTTCTTTCTGGCTATCGTCTTGCTTGCTGTCTTTTTTATCGTCTTTGTCGTCATCATCATCCTGCTTTTCTTGGGCCGGGATGCTGTCTGGGCGCGAGGACAAAAAGGCTGAAAGTGCTACTCCACCGACAATTAGCAGCAAGGCGGCAACAGCCGCCACCAGCCAAATTCGTTTGTTTGGTTGTGGTTGATTTTGTGACATGAGCGATCGCCTCTATTGACTGTTTGATATATGAGACTTTAAAGTATAAGTAAAATTAAGTGAAAAAACATGAAAATTTCTCACAAAACTCCTCAAACTTCTGTGCAAGTACGCGACTGGCCGATCGCACATTTACCGGGATTGAGCAAGGAAAACCAATCTCAACTGGAAGAGTGCAGCATCACCACAACCGGACAACTAATTCGCCTGACGAAAACGCAAGCGGCGAAAGTGTTGCTAGCCAATCAATTACAGATTAACATTCAATATATTAATAAATGGGTAGCGATGGCAAATTTGGCTCGAATTCCAAGTGTAGGGTGTCAGTATTGCGGGCTGTTACTGCACGCCGGCGTTGCTTCTCCGGCTCAATTGGCTCAAATGCCCGTGGAGAGATTGCACCAACAAGTTTTAAGGCTGCACGTAGCGACAATGCAGCGCAATGACTTGACTCCTTCAGTCGATCGCGTGCAAAAATGGGTTCAACAAGCTAGATTAGTCAGTAGTCATTAGTCAGTAGTCATTAGTCAGTAGTCATTAGTCAGTAGTCATTTGCTAGTTGTTATTAGGCAACAGTCAACAGTCCACAGTCAACAGTCAACAGTCATTATTATGTCAATTCAAGTTTACGGAATACCGAACTGCGGCACCTGCAAAAAAGCTTTCCAGTGGCTCAAAGATAGCGATGTTAATTACGAGTTCATTAACACAAAAGAACAGCCGCCGACTCGCGAAACAATTCAAAGCTGGGTAGCTGCTGTGGGTTTTCAACCCATGCGAAATACTTCCGGTCAATCTTACCGCGCTTTGGGCGAGCACAAGAATAATTGGACTAGCGAAGAGTGGGTAGAGGCTTTTGCAAAGGATGCGATGCTGCTGAAACGTCCTCTTTTCGTTAAAGATGGAACGGCTGTTTTAGTAGGTTTCAAAGAAGACGTAATTCTAGAAAGATTGGGGCTTTCAAAGGGCTGAGTTCAGCCTGCTGTTCGCCGCATAAACTTAATTTCGCCCACATCATCTGTGAAACCCCAACGCTCGTAAAACGGCATCATGTTTGGCAAACAATTAAGAGCAAAGTTCTCGACAGCTTGCAATTCTGGATGATTTAAAACTGCATCCATCAACTTCGCACCCAGTCCCATCTTTCTGTGCGTCGGCTTGACAATGACATCAAAAATCATCGCTCTGTAGACAAAATCGGTGATGACGCGGGTAATGCCAATTAGTCGTGAAGCGTAGCTATCCCGCAGGGAATCGCTCTCATCGACAAAACCAATGATAACATCAGTCGCCGCCAGCATTTTCACAACATCCTCCCGCGTCCGCTTGTCGCTCCAAAACTCGTTTTTGTACAAATCCATCAAGTCGGAAACCTGGCTTTCGGTCAAAGTTTCGACAATTCGGTAGTTATCCATTTTATCGGTCATACTCTACTTTACCGTAATCTAGTTTAATTGCGCGATCGGCTAAATCAAAATAGCGATCGTCGTGACTAATCACAAACACCGTTTTCCCCCGCCGCTTCAACTCCGGTAGCAACTGCTTGTAAAAAATATCCCGGAAAAACGGATCTTGATCAGAAGCCCATTCATCAAACAAATAAATCGGTCTATCTTCCAAATACGCCGTCAGCAAAGCCAGCCGCTTTCGCTGTCCCTGAGACAAAGCCGTAGTTGACAAAACTCCATCCTTCACCTGAACCTTATTTTCCAAATGAAACTCTCGCAAATATTCAGCCGCCTGCTTATCCAAATCGTGATTAGTCATCCCCAAAAGCCTTTCAAACAGATAGAAATCTGAAAAAATAGCAGAAAAATGCTGCCTGTACCACTCTCGATTTTCCTCAGTAATGGGCTGGCCATCTAGGATAATTTCTCCCGATTCAGGAATGTACAAACCAGTGATCAACTTAGCTAAAGTAGACTTCCCGCTGCCATTACCGCCAATTATAAACACCAATTGACCCGGATGAAACTTCAAATTCAGCTCGCCCAAACTAAAATTGCTGTCTTCTTTTTCTCCCGGATAGCTGTGAATTACTCGATTTAACTCCAGTGTCTCCCACTCAGCATTTTGAAACGGTTTAACCGTTGAATTCATCTCAGATTGACTCGCCAAAGCCAATCCCATTCTCTCTATCTTTTCCACCGAAGTATTAGCACGAAAAAGCGCCGGCAACCTTTGCAAAATATTGTTAAACGGAGACATCAAATAGGTACTTGTCAGAATGTAAGCTGACAAAACCGGAGTAGAAATCGGCACAAATTTGGGTAAAAAAAATAACAACAAACCCATCAGCATAAAAAACAGCAACTGCCCAACTCCCATCGCAACTGCACCAGTATTCAAAGCAGTCACGTTATAATCGCGGGAAGCATCAGCACTCACCTGCAATTGTTCCGTAAAAAACTCTTGGCGGCGCAAGGAATGCAGTTTTAGTTCCTTAATTCCATCAGTAATACTGCGAAAATGCTTAAACAATATATCTTGTTCTTCTCTGGCTAAATCGAAGAATTTCCGCATTTTGCTGAGCAACAACTGCACCGTGCCAATCGTCAGCACCAGAAAACCAAAGACAACAACAAAAACCGTCCCAGAAATCGTGCTTAAATAAGTTAAGCAGCCCACGACAACGGCGATATCAACACAAAGAAAAGGAATCAAAAATATAGTATTAGAAAGCGTTCCCACATCATCAGTCAGAGTTGCCAGCAAGCGGTTAGCGCCCAACTCTTCCAAATTCCGCAAAGGAGTAGACAAAATGCCACGGCTCAAACTCAGACGCAGATTGTAAACAGCTTCTTGAGAAAGGTAGATTAACAAAAATTGGGAGACAAAGCCACTCAAAAGAGCCAAGATTGCTAATCCCGCAAAATACCAGACTAAATTACCATTGGAATTGTCACTGATTGCACGGTTAATTAGGGAAATTAACATAGCGCTGCAACCGCCGCTGATTAAGCCTGTGAGTATGGCAATGGAAACATTTAACCAAGAAGCCTTTAACAGTAACCAAATTACATTCATCTAATTTTACTCTTAATTTAACTTGTGAAACTCTGGAATAAACCAAGTAAATACCCTAATTCTTGGTTACAATCTCGATCGCCAATGAATTTTATTCAGCAGTCGGGGATTTGCAGAAACCTACCAATTAATTAGATTATTGTACTTCTGCTTCAGAGGTTTCAAATACCACTTTTGCATAAATCTCGCTCATCGACATTTGCACTCCCAAGGAAGCAAAAGAAACTGTTGCTGTCTCTCCCTCATATTCCCGAAATAACCATTCATTCGATTCGGTTTTAATATATTGTGCGACTAAAAACTCAGATTGATGGACTAACACATATTCACAGAATTCAGGGATAGATCGATAAAACCGAAACTTATCCTCTCGATTAAAATCTTTGGTAGACTTAGAAAGCACTTCCACGATGAGCATCGGATTGAGGATCTCATCACTGCGTCCCTCGGTAAAAACTGGCTCCCCTTCAATCACCATCACATCCGGGTAAGTTCCCCGTCGATACCGAGGAATCCACAACCGCAAATCGTTGTGAAAAAGCTCATAGGGCTGCCCCTCAAGCAAATTTCCCAAGACTCTACTCAAATTTCGGATAATCCGGCTGTGATTAATACTACCACCACTCATTTGTACAATTTCTCCATCGCGGTATTCATTTCTAAACTCAGCAGTTTCCTCTAACTCCCGGTACTCATCTGGAGTATAAAACTTTTCCTTACTTTGTACTAACATTGTTGCCTCTGTACTAACTTTAATCTGCGTTAATCTGCGTTGATCTGCCTACATCTGCGGTCAAAAATCATAATTAATAGTATATCACAACAAAAAAGAAACGCCCAACCGCAAAGAGTCAGGCGTTTTCCACTATTTCAAAACCCGGAAAAATTAATCCCGGCGAGACACCCAATTAGATTCAAGTTTCGCACCCACAACAGGTTGCACATGACTCAATGCCGACTGCAACATGGGAGTTTTGGTAACAGCATCATTAGCCAAATTAAACAAAGGGTTAGACAAAATTCCCGCCAATGTTGTCGCAACCAAGGTGAGTACAACGCTGACCTGCAAAGGCCGCATTCCCTGAAGATTCCAGCGAACTTCGGGATAATTTTTTACCGCGTCTGACATTTCTTGAGGTTCTTTTACTACCATCATCTTGACAACGCGGATGTAGTAGTAAATCGAAACTACGCTGGTAATTAATCCCAGAATAACTAAGCCGTAAAGTCCTGCTTGCCAGCCGGCCCAGAACAGATATATTTTGCCGAAAAATCCAGCCAGGGGCGGAATTCCACCCAGAGAAAGCAGGCAAATACTTAAGGCTAAAGTTAACAGCGGGTCTTTTTGGTACAAACCGGAGTATTCGCTAATTTGGTCGGTTCCAGTCCGCAGGGAGAACAGGATGATGCAAGCGAAAGCACCCAAGTTCATAAACAGGTAAACCAACAGATAAAATATCATGCTGGAGTAACCGGCTTCTGTTCCTGCAATCAAACCCAGCATCACAAAACCGGCTTGGGCGATCGACGAATAAGCCAAAAGCCGCTTCATGCTAGTCTGGGCGAGGGCAACCACATTTCCTAACACCATGCTGAGAATGGCTAAAGCCGTGAACACGAAGTGCCACTGTTCGATAAGTGCGGGGAAAGCAGTTGTTAGCAAGCGGATTGCTAGGGCAAAACCGGCTGCTTTGGAACCGACAGAAAGAAAGGCAACAACGGGTGTAGGAGAACCTTCATAAACGTCAGGAGTCCACTGGTGAAAGGGAACCGCAGAGATTTTGAAAGCGATTCCGGCGATCGCAAAAACCAAAGCAATCACCAAACCGAGGGATTGACCATCATTCACAGTAGAAAGGTTAGCCGCGATCGCACTTAACTGAGTTTCGCCGCCCGACAACCCGTACAGCAGCGAAATCCCGTAGAGAAACACCGCCGAAGAAGAAGCCCCAATTAACAAATATTTCAAAGCAGCTTCATTGGAACGCGGGTCGCGTTTTGTGTAACCCGTCAGCAAATAAGACGAGATACTCAGAGTTTCCAACGAAATAAAAATCATCACCAATTCATCAGCGCCGCTGAGGAACATTCCCCCCAAAGTAGCGGTTAGTAAAATGCCGATGAATTCCGCTAAAGCCGTACCAGTTTGCAGTACATAGCGGACGGATATCAAAATAGTGACAGCCGCAGTCAAAGCGATAATGCCACGAAACACTAAACTCAAGGCATCGCTGTTAAAACCGCCCAGAAACGAGATGGTATCAACGTTATCCCACTGCAAACACAAGGCAGCGACGGCGGCCAACAAACCCGCAACGGCAACGTAGGGAGTCCAACCCGAGGAACTGCGGCCTACGATTAAATCGCCGACGAGAACCACCAAGAGGGTGATGATGACAATTCCCTCTGGCAAGATAGTTCCAGCATTTAGCTGGGCAGCAAGAGTAGCAAAATCCATATTTTCAGGCAGGTTGGGTAGTACAAGCCGCAAAGGCTGTAATGGGCTGTGAACTTGTAAAAATTCTTTACCAAACACAGATTGTAGCGGATTACAGCTTCGCGATCCCAATTGGGCGGGTGTTTGTTGCCGGAGAGTTGATACTCGGTAGCGGTTTTGCATACATTTGCGGGCATTGTAGAGATTGCTGACTGATGTCACCTCCGACGAGAGTCGCGATCGACCATAACTGCCACAATGTAGAAAGTTAAACCAGTAATTCGGCATGACTGACTCGCTAAGTGCCTACAAACGGCAGACTTCCAAGGGCTTCAACAACCGCCCCGACTACGAGAATGAATTTCACAAACAGGCTGCAACTCGGTTAGTAGAATTGACAAAAGTGCGATCGGGCAAGCTTGTTCTAGATATCGCCACCGGAACAAGTTTAGCGGCGATGGCTGCGGAGGTTGTTGGTTCTACGGGGCGTCTTTTGGGAACTGACGAAAGCTTCGGGAATGTTGCGGCAAGATTAGCAAAAAATTACCCATTTAGCATTGAGAAATATCGACTTTGAGGAAGCAGACGCAGATTTTTCAGAAGGATGTCACAAGGTTTTTTGTAGTTTGCTATAAATAGCATCCACCAACTTTGTGGGAAATATCAAGCTAAGGCAAGAGGAAAAATTATGCCTGTAAGTAAACCGATCGTAGATAGTATTTGCGTCGAGGCTTCATGTATTGGTAATCCGGGTGATGTTGAATACAGAGGCGTGCATACAGCAACCAGAAAAGTAATTTTTCACAAGCGTCCCATGTCAAATGGCACGAAGGAACTCGCCTAATTTTTAGCAATTGTTCATGCCCTAGCTCATCAGCTTACGGGTATGATTCCTACAGCTTACCTTACCAACTGATAATAAGCGGCAATCCCGGCCGAAAATCTATTTGTTGTCCCTGCACTTCTCCATCAAAACCAAGCTCCACAAAATACTCGGTTCCTATCCGTAACTTTAGCGGATTTCTCTCAAGCACTGCTTGCAGTTCCGGTGACGGATTATTGGCAGCAGGACTGACTAATTCTACGCGAGTAATTTCGCGGAAACCAACACCATGATCCAAAGGCTGTGACTTATCAGCAGAGTATTGATCGGGACGTTTACTAAAGGAAATTTGGAAAAGCATGGGCTCAGTCAACACATCACTATTTGTAGCCACCGCGATACTCATCGTTTCAGATAAATAAGGTGGACGATATGCCCAACTAGAAAATGCAACTGTGTCCTCAGAACCTTTGGGTGGACGCAAACAGATGCCAAACGGACACGCACCATTATTCCGATTTGTCGATCGCTCCCAAAGACGAGTCTGATGAATTGGCTCAGACTTCGCCTCTTCTGGATCGTGAATCCATAACAATTCCAACATTGCGTTATGGAAAAAGAAACAGCGATTGGCTGTACCTTGTCCGCGATGAATGCGAGATCCACCCTCAACTAAACCGAAGGATGATAAACGATTAGCTTCCGAAGCACCAATATCAGTAAGGATGAAAAGATGGTCGAATTCAAATGTCATAGCATTGTTGATAGAATTGAGCGATCGCTCCAGTAATTTTAATCCTCTGTGATTGCTTTAAATCTTTCTTCCCAATCTAAAATCTAAAATCTAAAATCTAAAATCGATAGTCCCAAACCTCTACTCAGTCAATCTTTCCCAATCTAAAATCTAAAATCTAAAATCTAAAATCGATCGCCCCAGCCTTCAAGTTACAACTAGATTGAGGAACCATCCGCCCGTATCCAGCAGTCTCAACATCCAGTTAGCGACAATTCTGCTAAAGTCAGGTCATCATCCCGTGCATCTTGTAGAGACGCGATTCGCAGCCTCTGCCCCCAAAGCAGTAAAATCCCATCATATTGTCACCTGCCACCCGATCGGCAGTAAGTTAAAAATTAAGGTAGTTTGAAAATAATCGCCCAAAGTTGAAAGAAACCTTGACATCTGACCTAAACTCTCTAACTTAGACCCTCTAGCTGCGCTGCCATCCATATTTAAAAGATGCCATGTCAACCTTAGTCATCGTCGAATCTCCTACCAAAGCCCGCACCATCCGCAACTTCCTGCCCTCCACCTACCGTGTAGAGGCATCGATGGGCCATGTCCGCGACCTACCATCCTCCGCCGAAGAAATACCAGAAGCCGTTAAAGGAGAAAAATGGGCGCAACTGGGCGTAAACGTGGAAGCAGACTTTGAACCCCTCTACGTCATCCCGAAAGATAAAAAGAAAATTGTTAAAGAACTCAAAGACGCCCTAAAAGACGCCACAGAACTGATTCTAGCCACTGACGAAGACCGGGAAGGCGAAAGCATTTCCTGGCATTTGCTGCAAATCCTCAAACCCAAAGTGCCCATCAAGCGGATGGTGTTTCACGAAATCACCCGCGAAGCTATCCGCGATGCTTTGACTCACTGTCGCGATATCGACAATCGAGTTGTACAAGCCCAAGAAACTCGCCGGATTCTCGACAGACTCGTCGGTTACACACTCTCTCCGCTACTGTGGAAAAAAATCGCTTGGGGTTTGTCCGCCGGTAGAGTGCAGTCAGTCGCTGTACGCCTGTTGGTGCGCCGGGAACGGGAACGCCGCGCTTTCCGCCAAGGTAGTTACTGGGATTTAAAAGCAACTTTGACCCCCCCCAACCCCCCCCTTGGTAAGGGGGGGGCTTCGGACAATCCCCCCCTTGGTAAGGGGGGGGCTTCGGACAATCCCCCCCTTGGTAAGGGGGGACAGGGGGGTGCCTTTGATGCCAAACTCGTGACTGTCGGAAATGTAAAAGTTGCAAATGGCAGCGATTTTGATGAAAATACCGGGCAAATTATCGCAGGCCGCCGTGTACTTTTGCTGAACGAAGAACAGGCGCGGGCTTTACTTTCACGCATTCAAAACAAACCTTGGACTGTCACCAATCTCGAAGAACGGCCAGTCACCCGGAAACCCTCGCCGCCGTTTACGACCTCGACTTTGCAGCAAGAAGCTAACCGCAAGCTCCGGCTGGGTGCGCGAGAAACCATGCGAATTGCCCAAAGTCTCTACGAACGCGGTTTTATCACCTATATGCGGACGGATTCGGTGCATTTGTCCGAACAGGCGATCACAGCGGCGCGCAGTTGCGTGCAAGAACTTTACGGCAGCGAATACCTCAGCCCCCAACCGCGCAAATACACCACGAAAAGCAAAGGCGCCCAGGAAGCCCACGAAGCTATCCGTCCCGCCGGCAGCACTTTTCGGACTCCGCAGCAAACGGGATTGGATGGGATTGATTTCCGCCTCTATGATTTGATTTGGAAGCGGACTGTCGCTTCTCAAATGGCCGATTCCCGCCAAACTCACGTCACTGTATTAACTCAGGTAGAAGATGCCGGTTTCCGTTCCAGCGGGAAACGCATTGATTTTCCAGGCTTTTTGCGCGCCTACGTGGAAGGTTCCGACGATCCGAATGCGGCGTTGGAAGACCAGGAGGTGATTTTGCCGGCGCTGAAGGTGGGGGATAAACCTAATTGTAAGGATTTAGAGGCAGTTGGCCACGAAACTCAACCTCCCGCCCGCTACACGGAAGCTTCTCTGGTGAAAATGCTGGAAAGCGAAGGTGTGGGCCGTCCGAGTACCTATGCGAGTATTATCGGTACAATTGTCGATCGGGGATACGCGAAATTAATAGCTAACGCCCTAATTCCGACATTCACCGCTTTCGCCGTCACGACTTTATTGGAAACACATTTTCCCGATTTAGTAGACACCGGTTTTACTTCCCGAATGGAACAAACCCTCGATGAAATTGCCACCGGCGAGGCGAAATGGCTGCCGTATTTGCAAAAGTTTTATACAGGGGAAACCGGACTCGCAACCCAAGTTAAAGAACAGGAAAGTCAGATTGATGCGAAAGTTGCCCGAACTGTGGTACTGGAGAATATTTCTGCTAAAGTCTGCATCGGCAAATTCGGCGCATACCTGGAATCTGAAAGCGAAGAAGGCCTGGTAAAAGCATCGATTCCCCAAGATTTGACGCCGGCAGATTTAGACCCGGATCAAGTGGAGTTTCTGTTAAAGCAAAAAATGGAAGGCCCGGAAAAATTGGGTCTTCACCCAGAAACCGGGGAACCGATTTATGTGCTGATTGGCAGTTATGGGCCATACGTTCAGTTAGGGGATGTTTCGGAAACGAACAAGAAACCGAAGCGGGCTTCTTTACCGAAGGGGACGGATAAGGATAGCGTGACGGTGGATATGGCGGTGAGTTTGTTGACTTTACCTCGGTTGTTGGGAACTCACCCGGAGACGGGGGCGAAGGTGCAAGCTAATTTGGGGATGTACGGGCCTTATGTGGTGCATGACCAGGGTAAGGTGGGGAAAGATTATCGATCGATCAAACCGCCGGATGATGTTTTGACGATCGAGCTCGATCGGGCATTAGAATTGTTAGCGCAACCGAAAGCCGCCCGCGGCAGCAGCAAAACAGCTACACCTTTGAAGGAATTGGGCGCGCATCCAGAATCGGGAGAACTGATCAATGTTTACGACGGCCGTTATGGGCCCTACGTCAAACACGGCGATATCAATGCTTCTTTGGCTAAGGATGAATCTGTGGAGAATTTCACCTTACAAAAAGCACTGGATTTGTTAGCAGCAAAGGAAGCAGCGGGCGGCGGAAAATCTAGCAGCAAGTCGAAGAAGTCAACTAAGACAACTGCGGCGAAATCGGAAACTGCAACGAAGAAGACTGCGGCGAAGAAAACCACTGCTAAAAAGACCGAGACTGCGGCGAAGAAAACCACGACAAAGAAGGCTGCGACTGCGACAACAGCCAAGAAAACAACTAAGTCAAGTTAGCAGGATTTAGGCACTGTACGGTCAGAAACCGGGTTTTTTGCAATAATTTGTTTGAGCAGACAGATTCGGTAAAAAACCCGGTTTCTTCGATCGCGCCGTGGGTAAGTAGGTCGGCTCTTTCTAAAGTAATCCTTTCGTTCTCATGATATAATCAAGACTATCCATGTAGTAATTGGAGTAATTTAATCACCATGATATCTGAACTTATGGTACAACCTTCCTACTGGATCGATCGTGAGATTTCGATTCAGAAAGTCAGAAATCTTTACTTATTCAAATTTACGGAAAACCTGCAAGCCCGATTAGAAGAACTAGCCGACAGAAAAAAGGCTAATCTTTTAACTTCCGAAGAGGTTGTAGAATTAGCAAGCTTACTAGAACTAGATCGGATTTTTACCTTAATTAACGCTAAAGTTATAGCAGCCTCATGTCCGTAAACCGCGCTACTAGAAATTTAGTAAGAAGTAGAGCTAATTTTCTTTGTGAATATTGCCATTCAGCGGAAGAAAGTAGCTCTACTCTATTTACGATAGATCATATTTTACCTCGCTCGATTGGTGGTAGCGATGAGCTTGAAAACTTAGCTTTAGCTTGTCATCGCTGTAATAATAATCGCTATAATTTTGTCACTGGTACTGACCCAGAAACAGAACAAGAAGTAACTTTGTTTAACCCCCGTCAACAGCAATGGTCTGAGCATTTTAACTGGTCTGCGGATGGTTTAGAAATAAGGGGTATTACTCCAACAGGTAGGGGAACCTGCGAGCGATTAGACCTTAACGATCTATATCATAATGAAGGAGCGATTATCAGAGCTCGTCGTTTATGGGTTAGGGCAGGGTGGCATCCTCCCTCTGGCGATCCTCGCCAAAATTCATAATATTGATAAGAACAGTTGATTTTAATCATATGCAAGACGTTCGCCTTGAGAAAAATATTGAAGACCTCAAATCAGTTATCCGTTCGTGGGCGCAACAAAAAGAATTATGGGACGATTGCGAATTTAAGTCATGGAATGAATATTTTGATGATGAACCACCAGAAAATCCATGCGTTTTAGTTCTCTGTGCTTCTGGGCAACTTGGCGCAATTCTAAATGACTTATGTAATGAACTATACGATGAATTTGACGAACTAACTCGGAATACTGGGTTCTACTTCGAGAATGAGGGATGGCGAGTATTTACATTTTGGGTTATTGATGATGAAGAGTTAGAAGAAGCATATCGTAACTACTTTGAATGGCGATGGATTTGCGATTTAGTACAACCAGATTTTTCGGATCTGTATGAAGAGGTTTATGAACGGTTTCATAAATCTCCTGATGATTTATACCACCTCGATCCCAGGAAGTTTGAGGTTTTACTTGATGGGATATTTCGTAATAACGGGTATCACACTAAACTTGGTTCTGGTCGATCTGACGGTGGTGTAGATATTCGCCTGTATTCTAACGATGTGATTGGTGAAGTTGTGACTCTAGTGCAAGCTAAGAGATACGCCACATCCAATCCAATCGATCTTCAAGCAGTACAAGCTTTAAGTGCTGTTGTTGAAGACGAACGAGCAAATCAAGGACTCTTTGTAACAACTTCACGATACTTGCCTTGTGCTCAACGCTTCGCCGCTAGACAAAAGACACGGATAAAATTAGCAACTTCAGATGAGGTGAGTCGCTGGTCTTTTTACGCCGCCGAGCGTATTATTCGTGATAAATCTAGTCTAGTAAAACCTGACCACTTGAAATATTTACTCAATTTAAATGGTTTAACAGATGGGCTGGAAGGTAAGATTTTTCATGCTACTAAATACTATGGGATGATTCTGAACTGTTTTGCGATAGTTCTTCGAGAGTCAAAAGGAGCTGCTTTACTCATGGAACTCCCAACGACTAAGGTCAGTATAGTTGGTGATCCTCTTCGAGGATACGAGATACCAGATACAGGGATTGCTGCTCTTTCCTATTTAAAGGCAGAAAAGGTGTTCAGAGCAAAAAAGAAGTACAAAGATGATGGTGAACTTTATCTTTGGGGAAATCTAGATGGTTATTCTCTTTGGGATGGTATACCTCAGTATTACGATTGGGCTGATTAATAATGATCATTAGACATCTCCAATAATTATTGTGCAACAGGCATCTTGCCTGTTCAAAATAGGAAATTCTTGCTATGACTCTTACTCTTTTCTTTCTTAACTGGTAGCATTAATGCCCCCTTCAGATTTAATGTTGAACCTTTCCATTATAGCTCCACAATTAAACATCTGGATATCTAATATAAATTATTCGGGTGCATCTCAGTTTGGCAAATACATCAAGTGGAAAGTTGACCATTGAGCGGCCGCAGCGGTTTTATATTGACAATAATATCTGTTATGAAATACTTGAATCTGTGGGCGGATGCCATCCAGCACTAACCCACTGACGCCTGACAGTAACAGCAATATTATTGTTTAGTTGTAGTGCTGTGACTGTTGCGCGACCGCAATCTGTAAGTCCAATAATTTCTGTAGCGTCTTCACTCCAAGCAAAATTTTGTGACCATTGTTGAGTGCGCGGATTAAACAACTTAACGTGCTTTTGCGTGACCCGATCTAATGCGTCAGTTTGGGTTCCTTTGTAATTATTGCACAGACTACAAGCTGGCCAGAGATTTTCTTCCTCGTCAGTACCGCCAATCGCTTTAGGAATAATATGGTCAATTTCCAGTATTCCCAAAACATACATTTGTAAACTGCGACAATAACCGCATCGGTTTTGAGCTTGTGCGCGAACTCTGGCTCGAACTTGTTCGGAAATCGCCATTTTGCTTATCCTTTTAATGGTTCCAGCAAGCCGCGCCGCACAGCTTCATTTAAGGCTTGAGCTTGTCGCAATAGTCGAGTTTCATATATGTGGATTAATGCCTGCAATTCATCACGTTCTACAGATGCGATAGTACCGGATTGTTGGCGGTCTAGCAATTCACTCAATCGTTGTTCTTGGAGTGGTTGCAGCCGGAGTTGAGTCTGAGTGATTACTTCTGAATCAGACAGTGCTGATACTGGTTTAGCGGTTGGTAAGAGAAAATTTTCCAGAGTTTCTACTAGAATCTCACTCACGGTGCGGTGGCGTTGCTGCGCTAGCAATTCTGCTTGGTGATAGACTTCATCTGGCAGATTTAGGGTGATTTGGGCGGTCATAGGTGCAAAGCTATGAAACTAATATTTATATTATGCCATATTTTACTTTGAGTATTAGACATCTGCCAAAAAGAAATGAAGCAGGATCTCGCTTGCTAAAAATACGGCGACTGCGACAAAGTAGAAAACCAAGTGAAATTAGTTTAGTTTTCACTCATCCCAGAAACCCGGTTTCTTTAAGAAACCGGGTTTCTTTATTTGTAAAACACTAGACAAGAGGGCAAAAATAGGTTTGTACTTCAATCCTTAAAATTCTCTGATCTTCCTTTGTCTCATAAACGTCTGCGCGGTTCCATCGCCCCTATTTTTTTTGAGACATCTCAACTCAAACTCTTGTCAAGCCTACCTTTTCAGTTGACTTGTCACCCGTCAGCAAAATCATCCTATTTACTTATTGACAATTGTGGCTATCTGTTAGATTGTCATGGATCGAACATATAAGGTTAAAAATTGTATCATAAGCAACAGAAAGTACCCAATCTTTTATGTACCGCTCTACAATGGACAAAAGAAACAAGATTAAGAGGCGCGATCGCTATGGGTATGAATGAAAATCTAGACTGGGAAGAAGCATTTGAGTACCGAGCGGGCTTGACAGTGGAGTTGAAGTCCCAGCCCGGGGTTTTGCATACGATCGCTTACTATGAAGTGATGATGGTACCGCCCATCTGGTTAGAAAATGACCCGCGTCCCCGGTATTCTCACGAACTGCGAGTCGTTTCCCACCAGCCAACTGTGTCCAATATTTGCCGGATTTCAGAGTGCCCTGTTTTAGTCGCCTCCTAGGTTTTTTCAGCGGGAAATATCGGCGATGGCATTTAGCCAGCAATCAAACCGATGCAGTGATTTTCGGATTGAGATTGCTGTAGTTTACTTTTTGGCGATCGCTTAAGATATAGATGGCGACCCAGAACGATAGACGCGAATCAATTGACCTGTTAATGTTGCAAGTGAGGAAATAGCTTCATTAATGTTAGTCGCCATTCTTGCTAAGTCATCATCGGCCTTACAGACAATAATACCAGCATGGTCAGGCTGTGAGCTGTGCAGTCTAATAAAATGACGGCGATTGAGAGTTAAAACAGCTCGATTTTCATTGACTGCAAAAGCTAACACTTCTTCGTCAGGAATTTTTTGGTTATCTTTTCCGGCTTCTTGCACTGTCAGAATATTGTGCCCCATCTGGCGCAGCAATTCTACAACCTCTCTGGGAAATTGTTCGTCACCATAAAGACGCGCCATCATTTCAATCCTCGTCATTTTCGCGGATAGCTATTTCAATTTCATCGGGAAAAGCTGCCGCATAAGTCCAGGCATTTGCTAAATCAGTAGCGGTTAGTGTGGGATAGTTATCTAAGAGTCGAGACTCGTTCATACCCAAGCGACGAAAACTTTCCAGTACCCAAACAGGAATGCGAGTGTTTCTGATACAAGCATCACCGCCGCAGACACCGGGAGTCTTGCTAATTCCTTGCCAGGTGTTGGCTAAGTTCTGGGTTAATAATTGGATGATTTGAGCTTTCTCGGTTGGCGTTAAAGCCAGAAGTTGCGCTTCTAATTCTTTGATAGTCATAGAATTTTTGGGATTTAGGAATTATATAGATATTTGATATTGTAGGGCGATCGCCCTATTAGTTAGGTTTCTTGCAAAACGTTGTGAATTAATTCTGCTGCTAGTTCTAACTTATCGCGCTGAGTCAGGGCTTCCATGTCAACGGTGACGACTGAGCGGCGCTTGGGTGCGGGTGCGGCTGGGGGTGCGGCGGCGGGCAATTCCAGGGTTTCGTAGAAATAATCGATAGGTTTGCTGTAGACGGCGGCGAAGGCGGGTAACTCCCTCTCGGCGTCTACTTTGCGCTTGCCGTTTTCGATAGTAGAGAGCGTCTGCTGGCTCATGGTGATGTCGTAGTTGATCTCTAACTGCTCAGTGACCTGCTCTTGAGTCAGGCCAAGGAGTTCACGGGTTGCGCGGAGACGCTGGCAAGCGTGAAAATGCCATGTCTGAATATCGGATAATCGTGTATTTACCAGAAAATCCTATAAATTTTGTTGACAAAGCTCCACAAGATAAAATAGTATTACTCAATATAATCTTGTAAAGCTCGAATCATCATCAAGTACCCAGTACAAATTTCCCACCAGTCAAAGTCTGTTTGTCAATATCTTGAGAAAGGAATTAGCAGTCTTCGGAAGTATCAAGTTTTTGTTGGTAGTATCGCGCTCTTAATATTGAGTATATCTCTGCCAGCTAATGCTCAATCAAAGACTCCTGTAACGGAGCAATTTGATGCCACAGGAACGACACCAAATGCCAATCTATGGCGCGACGAGTATAGGAAATTTTACCGCATCAGGCTCAAGCCAGATGGTACTTTCATGACTGATACTACTGAAATAACAGATGAATTTGGTGTGACTGGAAAAACACCAAATAGCAATGAATGGTTAAAAAGAGTCAGTCAGACTTTCTAGCTGTTGGTGCAGGTAAGGAAGTAAGTAAGAACATTGAAAGGCGATCGCACTTTTTTCAACATCTCGATGAAAGTGCGATCGCCAAAATCTATGGGTCATATCTATCTGTGACTGATAACTGTCTCCCCTTTAGCCTCAACCTCATCAACCTTTAAAGTTTTATCCCGCTGCCAAAACTCATCCAGCAACTTAAAAAAATACTCAAACCCCTCCTTTTCATCCACTGAGTAAAGCATGATAATTTTTGCCCAAGAATTCACCGACAGTACCTTAAACCGTCTCTGCAACCAAGGCTGAAACTCCCCGAAAAACTCATTTTCCTGTTCGCTTGACTCAATTCCTAATTCTCGCCTCGCTGTTTTATAACCCGCCAAAAACATAAACAAATCGCTAACCGAATGTTTTCCAATATACATCCCCGGTCTAGCTTTTATTTTTTGTATAATCTCAAGCAATCCACTCATCCTTACCTCTTGTTTGAGCTTGACACTTCCATTTTACAAACTTTCTAACTCTTCGACAACAAATTGCTCACTCTGACAGTGAAAATCCTTAACCCATTCTTCCCTTAACATCCCATCTGTTGACAGGTTGTCAAAGACTAGACCTGCCACTTCAACGCCATAATGTTTACCGTTCACTGTAATCGATTCTTCAACTCCCAGACGTTCTAGACGTTCGCTGATAATGTAATCTTCCTCCTGATATCTTGTTCTCAGTCTCAGAATCTTTCCCTGAATGCCTTGTTGTTCTAGCCATTCCATAACAGCTACAGCACAGCGATCGCATTCAAGAATCTTGAATTGACGTACTATCTTTTTAATTTCTTGATAAATCTCTAAATTAGAAAAATTGCTCACCCTTTTACCCTGAGCCTAGACAAACATACAGAACTCTACCAGAAAAGGAGTCAGCAGACAATTCGCCTGCATAAATAAAATTTAATTCACATATAAATCATTACGAGTTCTACCTTGAGAAGTATCTTTTTGGGGACTTGCACAGCACATCCGGCGACCCGCTGCACATACGTATCAGGTGCACAGTGCACACTCTCCGCAAACTCTTGTGTAAATCCTATTTTATATTACTGAATTCCTTGATCCCCGAAAATTTTCATCTTTCTTCCATCAAAAGCGTGCGATATTTAGCCAGAAATTAACATTGATTTAAACTTTTATTTAGGCATAAACGAGCTAGAATTCAATAGTTTGCGTGGAAGACATGGAGGTTAAATACAAAAAGTCTGCTATAACAAATTAATATCGATCGCACTTCTCGATCGCACTTTACAAAACAACCACAACTTAGGAGTCAATCGCTGATGATGCTAGGAACAACCGATCTCCCGCAATTAAAGCCGCTTTCCGACTCAGAACTACACAAAATGAACGCCTACTGGCGGGCGGCAAACTACCTATCCGTCGGACAAATCTATCTCCTCGACAACCCCCTACTCAAAGAACCCCTCAAAATCGAACACGTCAAACCGAGACTCCTCGGACATTGGGGCACTACTCCAGGCCTCAATTTCATCTACGTTCACCTCAACCGGATCATCAAAGCCCAAGACCTCAACGCCATCTACATCGCAGGCCCTGGACACGGCGGGCCGGGCTTGGTCGCCAACACCTATCTCGAAGGCACTTACAGCGAATATTACTCGAACATTTCCGAAGATGAAGAGGGTATCAAACGGCTATTCAAACAGTTCTCCTTTCCCGGCGGTATCCCCAGCCACGTCGCCCCGGAAACCCCCGGTTCGATTCACGAAGGTGGCGAACTCGGCTACGCCCTCGTCCACGCTTACGGTGCCGTCTTCGACAATCCCGATTTGATTGTGGCGGCTGTTGTCGGTGACGGGGAAGCCGAAAGCGGCCCCTTGGCTGCTAGCTGGCATTCTAACAAGTTTCTCAACCCGGTTCGGGACGGGGCTGTGTTGCCGATTTTGCACTTGAATGGCTACAAAATTGCCAATCCAACGCTGTTGGCCCGCATTCCGCAGGAGGAATTGGAAAGTTTGATGGTCGGTTATGGCTACAAACCTTATTGGGTGGAAGGTTCAGACCCGGAAACCATGCACCAGTTGATGGCTGCAACTCTCGATACCGCGATCGGCGAAATTAAGGCGATTCAGGAAAAAGCCCGGACAGAGGGCTATTCGGGTCGTCCCCAATGGCCGATGATTGTGATGAAAACTCCCAAAGGCTGGACGGGGCCGAAGGAAGTTGACGGTAAGAAAACTGAGGATTATTGGCGATCGCACCAAGTCCCACTTTCGGAAATGGCTTCTAAGCCCGGACACGTCCAACTCCTCGAAGATTGGATGAAAAGCTACAAGCCGGAAGAACTCTTCGACGAAAACGGCAAGTTACTTCCCGAATTAGCAGAACTCGCACCCAAGGGATCTCGACGCATGGGGGCCAATCCCCACGCTAACGGCGGCCTGCTGCTGCGAGACTTGAAAATGCCGAAATTTGAAGACTACGCCGTTGACGTGCAAAAACCGGGCACTGTAATGGCAGAAGCAACCCGCGTTTCCGGCCGCTTCCTGCGAGACGTGATGACACTGAATCAGGAAAACGCCAATTTCCGCATTGTCGGGCCTGACGAGACGGCCTCAAACCGCCTCGATCCGGTGTTTGAAGTGACGAACCGGGTGTGGGCGGGGGAAATTTTGCCCGAAGACGATCACATCTCCCCCGACGGCCGGGTGATGGAAGTCCTCAGCGAACATCTATGTCAGGGATGGCTGGAAGGCTATTTGCTGACGGGACGCCACGGCTTTTTCTCTTGTTACGAGGCGTTTATTCACATCATCGATTCGATGTTCAACCAACACGCCAAGTGGTTGAAAACTACTCGTCACATTCCTTGGCGCCGACCGATCGCATCTCTGAATTACTTACTAACTTCTCACGTTTGGCGACAAGACCACAACGGTTTTTCTCACCAAGATCCGGGTTTTATCGACCACGTAATTAACAAGAAAGCGGAAGTGGTGCGGATTTATTTGCCGCCAGATGCGAATACTTTGCTGTCAGTAACGGATCACTGTCTCCGCAGTCGCAACTATGTCAACGTGATTATTGCAGGGAAGCAGCCGGCATTGCAGTATTTGGATATGGATTCTGCGATTAAACACTGTACCGCCGGCATCGGCATTTGGGAGTGGGCTAGCAATGATAAAGGCGGCGAACCGGATGTGGTGATGGCTTGCGCGGGTGATGTTCCGACGCTGGAAACTTTGGCTGCGGTTGACATTCTCCGCCGAGATTATCCTGATTTAAAAGTACGGGTGGTGAATGTGGTGGATTTGATGACGCTGCAACCTGCTAGCGAACATCCCCACGGTTTGTCTGACAAGGATTTTGATACTTTGTTCACGAAAGATAAGCCGGTGATTTTTGCTTTTCACGGCTATCCTTGGCTGATTCACCGCTTGACTTATCGCCGGACAAATCACTCGAATATTCACGTTCGGGGTTACAAGGAAGAGGGAACGACTACGACGCCGTTTGATATGGTGGTGATTAATGACCTCGATCGATTCCATTTAGTTGGAGATGTACTCGATCGCGTTCCCAAACTGAGTTCTGTCGCAGCTTACGGCAAACAAGCTATCCGTGACAAGCTGATCGAACACAGGCACTATATCAACGAACACGGCGACGATATGCCGGAAATCCGTGACTGGCAGTGGCCGCACGCGGGCGCGGTTTCGTCGGAAGCGCCGAAGGAAACGAAAGATCCGACAACGACAGGAGATCAAGCCGTGCGATCGGGTGCTCCTGGGTAGGTGCGATCGCTTCTCGACCTCTGCGTGAATCTGCGTTAATCTATTGTCATCTGCGGTTAACAAATTCTCTTTTTTTAACCGTAGATACAGGCAGATTAACACAGATTAACGCAGATGAGTTAGATTAATTCAACAGGAGCTGTAATGCTGAAAGAAATAGAAATCCAAAATTTTAGGTGTTTTGAGCAAATCAAAATTTCTGGGTTTGAAAGAGTCAATTTAATCGGCGGTAAAAATAATGCTGGCAAGACAGCCTTGCTAGAAGCAATTTTTCTCAATTTTGCTCCCGATGCTAGCAGTCTCGTAATCCTAAGAGATCTAAGAAGAGAGCCATCAAAAGCCCTAGAAGCTATGCCTGATAGAGCCTGGGACAACTTATTTTATGCACTAAAAAAAGATAGATTTATAGTAATTATTGGCAAAGACGACAACAATAACACCGATCGATTAGAAATTAAAGTAGAAATCAATTCAATTAAAAATAAGATAAATTTTGAGTTCATGAGAAACGAAGACCAATCTACTTGGTCATTATCACCGGTTGCTGCCGGAGGTTTACTCAATTTTCGCATTTCTCTTGACGAAGTACCAATCATTCCCTCCTGGCTCAGGATTTCGGGAAAAAAACTCACAGAAGCATACGATAACGCGCGTTTGGATGACAAAGATAGCGAAGTTTTGAAAGCTTTTCAAATTCTCGATCCTACAATCGAATCAGTAGAGAGTTTTTCGATTGGGGAACCCACGCTATACTTAAGAAGAAAGGGCGAAAAGCGTTTGCCTTTATCATTGTTTGGAGATGCCATTAACAGAGTTGCAGAAATAATCCTTAAACTGGTAAACAGTGAATACAAAATCTTGCTAATCGATGAGATAGAAAATGGCATACATTATACAAGCCAGCGGGAGTTTTGGAGAGTGTTATTTCGGTTAGCGGTTGAACTGGATACCCAGATTTTTGCGACAACTCACAGTTTAGAGATGCTGCAAGCATTTGCTGATGTTGGTTTAGAACCAAATCAGGAATGTAGCAGCGCATATTTTGAACTAGCCAAGAAACCGAAAACCGCTCAAATAATCGGCATCCGGCGCGATTTGGAAACCTTGAATTACGCACTAGAGCATCAAAAAGGAGTGAGAGGTGAGTAATATTGTCATAGTAGAAAGTAAAAATGATGCAATTTTTATGCAGGCAATGGTTAAGAAACTAAACTGCGATGTCCAGGTAGAAAAACCTATTTATATAGATGATTATGAACGTTTGGAAGGCTTGAGCGAAACAAAGTTAATCACTACTTTAAAAGCTTTAGAAGCAGACATTCAAAAAAGAGATATAGAAAAAATTGGGATTATTATTGATATTGATAACTATTCAGAAGCAGAGCGGCTGGAATTCGTAAATGAATGTATACAACAGGTGTTTGAATCAGAAGAAACATTGTCAAGCACTAAACAATTTATCGATATTTGTGGAGATAATGGAACAAAGGCAAAATTGGCTTGTTACTTTACAAATTTTGAAGGTCAAGGCGAACTGGAAACGCTTTTAAAGGCAATCAAGGCTAGAGAATCTCCTCATGCTGATTGTTTGGATAGCTGGAAAACTTGCATAGAAAGCCAGGGACAGCAAATTAACCAGAAAGGTTTTGATAAATTCTGGGTGAGCATCTATCTCAGGTATGATACTTGCTCAGATAACGAACAGCAACAAGCTGGCAGAAAATGCACTATGTCTGGGTTTGATTATGTTATGAAACACAAAAAAGATATTTGGGATTGGGATAATCCTGCTCTCAATGATTTGAAGGAGTTTTTTACACTCTTTTGCTAACATAGTAAAATTCACACACAATTAACTCATGAGCTTAAAAATCTACTTTGTACGACACGGTGAAACGACTTACAGCCAAACAGGTGGCTTCTGTGGCGCTATCGATCCAGAATTAACGCCCGTAGGTTCTCAAATGGCAGAACAATTTGCTGCTACTTACGCAAAATTGCCTTGGAATGCTGTTTATGTCAGTCCGATGAAACGCACAATTGCTACTGCAAAACCTTTGTGCGATGCTGTGGGAATTGAAATGCAGCTTCGCGACGGACTGAGGGAAATTAAGTACGGTGAGTGGGAAGGCAAAACAGTAGAAGAGGTCAAAGAAGAATACGAAGAAGATTATATTAATTGGCTGACTGAACCTGCTTGGAATGCACCAAACGGCGGCGAGACTTCGGTGCAAATTGCCAGTAGAGCTTCCTTAGTTATTGCAGAAATTGAGGAAAAATATAAGAATGGAAATGTGTTGGTTGTCTCGCACAAAGCAACTATTAGGATTATTCTGTGCAGTCTGTTGGGGATTGATTTGGGACGTTATCGCGATCGCATTGCCGCTTTAGCAGCTTCTGTCAGTATTGTCAAGTTTGATGTTCGCGGGCCGCTGCTGGAAGTTTTGGGCGATCGATCGTACATGGATGAAACTCTCCGCAATTTACCCGGTACTTGAAATTGCGGGTAAGGTGCGGGAGCGCACCTACATTCTGCAACTAAATCGCGCCTATGTTAGACAATCCTAAAATAGCACCTGCTCCTAAAATATGACCAAAGGCAGTAGTTCCCAAAACTGCACCCAAACTCAAACCGCCGAACATACTCGATGAGGGCATTGCTGGGCCTGTGCTAGGATTCTTGATCGTTGATTTGCCGATCGCAATAGCTAAAATATTGCAAAGAATCATAATCAAACCGATCGTGGGGCTCCACTCTATGGTTCTGGGGGCAACGGCAAGTAAAATTGGTGTAAACATCGATCGACTCCTTATACTTTAGTCAATGAAAATGTGCATAGAAGATATATCAAAAAAATGCAACTGTTAGCTACACATTGCATTAATAGTTAATTTTTCGACATTTTTCTTAATAATTTTCCCAGGATCTCAAGGTTTCTTAGTCTGTGCAGGCGGATGAAAGTTTGACAAGACGCGATTTCAATCGCCTAGCGATCGAAAGAACGAATCAACAGGACATAATAAAGCATGAAAATACTGGTGTTAAATGCGGGTTCTAGCAGTCAAAAGAGCTGTCTTTACGAGTTAAACGATGTCCTCCCCGATCGACCTTTGCAACCCCTCTGGGAGGCTCAAATTGATTGGACTCACCAGCAGGGTATAGCAGAGTTGAAAGTCAAAACAGCAAAAGGCGATCGGCTTGAGGAGGAATTTGCATCCGAGTCTCGCGAAGATGCTATTTCTCGAATGCTGCAGAGTCTTTGGAGGGGAAGAACTCAAACAATTAATGATTTAAAAGAGATTGATATTGTCGGCCACCGCGTCGTACACGGCGGACAAGATTATCAGCAAAGTACGTTAATTTCGCCGGATGTTAAAAAGGCGATCGCCCGTTTATCTGTTTTCGCCCCCGTTCACAATCCGGTTAACCTCGAAGGTATCGAAGCGGTTGAAAAAATCCTCCCAAATGTGCCACAAGTAGCAGTATTTGATACAGCTTTTCACGCACAATTGCCGCCCGCAGCCTTTGTTTATCCCGGCCCCTATGAATGGCTGGAAAATGGGATTCGGCGCTACGGTTTTCACGGGATTAGCCATCAATATTGCGCGCGTCGGGCCGCCGAAATTCTGGGTCAAGATTTGGCAGATTTGCGGTTGATTAGCTGTCATTTGGGCAACGGATGTTCTCTGGCGGCCATTCGCGGTGGCTGGAGTGTTGACACGACGATGGGATTTACGCCTTTGGAAGGTTTGATGATGGGAAGTCGATCGGGTTCGATCGATCCAGGCATCCTCATTCATCTGTTAAAACAATCCGATTTTACTGCTGAGAAACTTGATGGTATTCTCAATCGAAATTCAGGTTTAAAAGGGATTTCAGGGGTGTCTAGCGATCTGCGGCAGATTGGAGATGCGATCGCCCAAGGTAATCAGAGAGCTCAACTTGCTTTGGATATTTACATCCACCGTTTGCGTGCCGGAATTGGTGCCATGCTGGCGAGTTTGGGAGGGTTGGATGCTTTAATTTTTACGGCGGGAGTTGGGGAAAATTCTGCTCTTGTACGGGCTGCAGCTTGCGAAGCTTTTGGATTTATCGGGTTAAAATTGGATGAGGAGAAAAATCAACATTCATCGATCGATCGAGATATTGCAGCAGTGGATTCTGCGGTGAGAATTTTGGTAATTCACACACAGGAGGATTGGGAAATTGCGCGAGAAAGCTGGAAACTTTCTCACTAAATTATTGTATGAATTCCTGCAACCGCGATGCCCATTCAGCTTCGCAGCAGGTCAACAATCACCACCAGCGCCACCGAAATATATCTAATTCATCTGCGTTAATCAGTGTTTATCTGCCCTCATCTGCGGTAAAAAAAAGAGAATTTATTCACCGCCCCGGACAATGGATTGACGCTGATTTAGGAGCGCGAATTAAATAACTTACAATTTTAATTGTTATTGTG